>CAOJZR010000052.1 GCA_948466105.1 uncultured Bacillota bacterium
CTATAAAAGAATTGGCTAAATTAGGTATTATTGTTGATGATGAACGAAATAGTTGCCAAGAAATGCTTAGAAGTGCCGCTATGACATATGTTGCTAGTTTTATATCAACGATTATAAATTTATTACGAATGTTAATTATTTTAAACGATAGAGATGATCATTAATATAATTAAAAACCTCGTTACTTAGAAATGATAAAACGTGGTTTTTTTGTATTTAAAAAAATAGATAATAAAAATTGACTTTGTTAATAAAAAAAGCTGAATTAGTATTCAGCATTACAAGTCATATTTTTGTTTTTTAAGTATTCTGGTAATTCATTATAATTTTCAGGTAAACCATAATTAGTTGTACGTTCTGTAGCTAAGTCATTAGTTGTTTCAGTTGTAATAGATAAATCATTATCATTATATGTTCCTTGAGTAACACCTTTTTCTGCATTATATACATCGGCTACTTTATATTTCTTAACTGTTGTTGTTTTAATTTCTTTAACAAGGCCATTTTCAATTATGTAAGTTTTTGTTGTATCATCATCATAAATACCATTTTCTTGTTTATATGTACAGATGTATTTTTTAGGAAAGTTAGTATTGTTTGTTTGGTTATCATTAGGATTATTATTGTCTTGATTATCATTATTTTGATTATTGTTATTGTTTTGGTTACCATTATTGTTATCGTTATTTTGATTATTATTGCTATTATTGTTGTTTTGATTGTTATTGTTGTCATTATTGTTATTATTACTGTTATTAGAGTTGTTATTGTTAGAATTACCACCAACACTTGTTCCATACTCAATATCTGTTCGATGGGTTAACTTATAAATATTAGGCATCAAGAAGACAAATAATAAAATACCAAGTCCAAGTAATATTAACCATAAAACATCTTTTTGTTCTTTAGTTAAATTTTTTAAGTCAATATTTAATTTTTTTCTATTTTTCATATTATCACCTTAATAAATAATAACATATTTAAAATATTTTTTCAATACATTAAAATTATGTGATATACTAAAAAGCAGAAGGTGATATAAGATGCAAGGAATATTATTAGTTGATAAACCAATAAATTTAACAAGTAGAGATGTTGTAAATGAGGTATCAAAAATTTTAAATATCAAGAAAATAGGGCACACAGGAACTTTGGATCCCATGGCTACAGGGGTTTTAGTATTATGTGTTGGAAATTACACAAAATTAGCTTCTCTTTTAACTAGTTTAGATAAAGAATATGTGGCAACTGTTCAATTAGGTATTCAAACAGATACCTTAGATATAACAGGTCAAATTTTAAAAGAAGAAGCACCTAAACTACCAGAAGAAAAACTGCGTCAAACATTAACAAAACAAATAGGTGAATATCTTCAAGAAGTACCTATTTATTCAGCAGTTAAAGTAAAAGGTAAAAAATTGTATGAATATGCCCGAAATAACGAAGCAGTAGAGTTACCTCAAAGAAAAGTATGTATAAAAGAAATCGAACTACTTGCTTATGTTCCTAATAAGAGTTTTACTTTTAGATGTTTAGTAAGCAAAGGTACTTATATTAGAAGTCTTATTAGAGATTTAACCAAGGCTATGGGTGTTTTAGGAGTTATGTCAGCTTTAAGACGGACAAAACAAGGTGAATTTAGTATAGAAGACACATATACACTAGAGCAAATAAAAAAGCAAAATTTTACTTATATGAAAGACAGATTGCTATTTAAAGATTATTTTAAAGTTGAAGTCTCAAATGAACTTAAACAAAAAATTGAAAATGGTCAAATTCTAGATAATATTTATAACCAAGATAATATTGTTTTTATGTATAATAACCATATCATAGCGTTATATCAACGCTATGATAAAGACAAGACTAAAATAAAACCATATAAAATGTTATAAACTTATAGAAAATATCCATAATATAAAATGGTGATGGACATTGCAAATAAGACTTGGTTATGCTTCTATCTGCTATAGTATCAGTGATACTGTTGGCTTTAAAACTATTAATTATACTAATTATTTACAAGCAGCTGATGGTAATAGTAAATTAGACTTAATCATACGACATAATTTAGAAACCTTATCTAAGATAATTGATTATAATATAAAAAATAACATTCATTTCTTTAGAATAAGCTCTAATATTATTCCTCTTGCGACTATGGCAAGTGTTGTTTATGATTATATCACACCTTATCAACACTTATATGAAGCGTTAGGGAAAAAAATAAATCAGCATAATATGCGAGTTGATTTTCATCCTAATGAGTATTGTATTTTGAACAGTACTAAAAAAGAAGTTGTTTCAAATGCAGTTGCTATTTTAGAGTATCATTATAAGCTAATAACTGCGATGAATTTGGATAAAGCCATTATTTTACTTCATATAGGTAGTAGTGTCTTTGGGAAAGAAAATGCAAGTAAAAGATTTGCCAATAATTTTTATAAGCTTCCTAAAGAAATTCAGCAATTGATTGCTATTGAAAATGACGATAAAATATATAATGTTGAAGATACACTTAAGCTTGCTAAAGAATTACAAATTCCTTTTGTTTTGGATTATCATCACTATCGATGTAATAAAGGAGTAGATTTAGATTTAGCAATTTTAAAAGATATTTTATCAACATTTAATAAAAGACCTAAAGTTCATTATTCATCACCTAAAAATAAAACTAAAAAAGACTTTAGAAGTCATCACGATTATATAAATCCTTTTGAATTTATTACTTTTATAGAAAATGTTAAAGAAAGCAACCAAGATATAGATATTATGTTAGAAGCTAAATGTAAAGATGAAGCTTTGTTTAGATTAGTGCGAAATTTAAAACTGTATACCGATTATAAATTTATTGATGATACAACTTTTGAAGTTTAATGTCAATATATGTCTAATTCCTTGTTTTTGAAAAAAATCTGTTATAAAATCAAAATAAGGAGCGTGATTTTATGATTTATCCATCAATTGATAAATTATTAGATAAGGTGGGAAGTAAATATTTACTAGTTAATGTTGTTTCAAACAGATGTAAAGAAATTCAAGAAACTAAACATTATCAAATGCCTGAGAAAAGTTATCAATCAAAAAAGAATATAGGTAGAGCTTTAGAAGAAGTGTCTAATGATTTAATTCATCTACATGTTGAAAAATAAATTTACTGTCAGTTGACAGTTTTTTAATGTATAGAAATACAAAATGTTATTATTATAAATAATAAGATAAATTAATATTTAACAATTAAATAACTTATGTTATAATATGAATAGAAAAGGTGAGGCATATGAAACAATATATTTTAATTGATAATCTTAAAAAACATTTAAATAACTGTTATGAAAAATAAAAAAAATATTCTGTTTTTTTGTTTTATTGTTTCATTTTTAGGATTATTAATTTGTACTAAAAGTTCACCGTTATATCCATTTAATGATTGGGTTGACGCAAATGCTTTTTTTACAGTTGGCAAAGGAATGTTTAATCATTTAATTCCTTATAAAGATTTATTTGAACAAAAGGGTCCACTTTTATATTTGCTATATGGTTTTGGCTATTTAATTTCGCATAAAGATTTTTTTGGTGTTTTTGTTTTAGAAGTCATATCATTTACATTGGTTTTATATTTTAATAGTAAAACGATTAAATTATTTTTAAAAGAAAAATATATTTATATTATTATTCCGATTTTTACTAGTATTATCTTAACAACACGTTTTTTTACACATGGCGGTAGTGCAGAGGAGTTTGCCTTTTTGCCACTTAGTATAAGCTTATATTACATTCTTAGATATTTTAAAAATAATGAAAATATAAAATTTATGAATTATACAAATATTTTTTTAAATGGTCTTATGGCTGGCTGCATTGCGATGATTAAATATACCATGCTTGGCTTTTGGTTTGCTTTTATGATGTGTGTCTTTTTTTCTTTTATACTTAAAAAAGAATATAGACGAGCTTTTATTAGCTGTTTTGTCTTTCTTTTAGGCATGTTTTTACCTATAGTGCTTTTTGCTTTATATTTTATTTTAAATAATGGCTTTAAAGAGTTTATTGAAACGTATTTTTTAATCAATATAACATCTTATTCACATACTGCTACATTACTTGATAGATTTATTAAAGTATTATTAATTTTGCTTAAAAGAATGTTTACAGATTTTTATATTTTGATTTTTATCGTTTTAGGGATGTTTTACTTTTTGTTTGATAGTACTGTTTTAAAAAATAGAATGGGGCGTTTTACTGTTTTTTGCTTACTTTTTTTCCTATGTCTTGGTACTTATATTGGTGGAGTTGACTACAAGTATTATTTTCTTATTATAACTTTCTTTATTCTAATCGGGATAATTGCGTTATTTATTGTTTTAGATAATTTAAAAAAATGTGATAGACATTATAGTAAAATTGTAATTATTATTTTAGTTTTGTGTTTTTTAAACCTATTTAGAAGTCCAAATATTTATTTTATGCAATATAGTAGGGAAGATTTAGTTCAATATAAATTTGCTGATATTATAAATAAAAAAGAAAATCCGACACTTTTAAATTATGCCTTTTTAGATGGAGGTTTTTATACAGCAAGTGATGTTTTACCTAATACTCGTTATTTTATGCGCCAAAATATTGGCTATGATCGTTTGCCAGAATTATATGTTGAACAGGATAATGCAATTAGAAGTGCTAAAGTTGATTTTGTTATTTTAAGAGAGGGTCCAACGGTTGAGAATGAATATTTAACTACAGGCTATTTGCGTAAAAATTATGTTTTGGTATCTGAAATGGCTCAAAAGTTTGAGGGCAAAATATATATTTATTATTTATACCAATTAAAGGAGAGCTAAAAATGAATGATATTTTATATGTATTTCAAAAATGCTTGAATCAAATTAGTACACCATATAATTTCAAGGATATTTGTAGCTATTCTTTTTTACAAGGATTTATGCTTATTTTTAGTGTTAATGCTAGAAAAGGTGAATATTGTGGCTTTTTTGCAAAAGATGAAAATGCTTTTAGCTCAGTTAACGCTTTTGCTTTTAATGATTTAAATAAAATTTTATTTTCAGAATGTTATTACTTTAATAACTATATAACTTATCATAAAGTTATTGTAAAAGTTTATTTTGAGAATGGATATTATTATTTAGAAATGTTAGAAGTTGATGAACATGAGGAAGAAAAATTTAATATAACTATTACTAAAAAAGCTAAAAAATTAGCTAATTTATTTAGATTAATGGAGAAAGTATATACTCCTATTGAAAATGTAAAAGTTAAGAAAAAAATATATTTACAAACTGTTTAGTTGATTTGGGTGACGAAAATGGAAGAAAAAGATGCATTTATTGCATATTTAGAATACGAAAAAAAGTATTCATATTATACTTTTAAAAGTTATGATGATATATTAACTTCTTTTATTAACTATTTAACTAAAGAAAATAAAAGTGTTTTACAGGTTACATATAAAGATTTTAATAATTATTTAAAAAAAATTGATAAGCAAAAAAGTTATAAAGCTAATTCAATTAGCAAATATATAAGTACTTTCAAAAGTTTTTATCGTTATTTAT
>CAOJZR010000053.1 GCA_948466105.1 uncultured Bacillota bacterium
CCAAAAGATAAAACTTTAACCAAAATCCATATTGGTATATAACCATAATTATTAATATAATGCATTGTAGCGCTATGATGTTTACCTTTAACACGAATTTGTCTTTTCATCTTACTTATTACATCATTAACCTGTCTAATTCGAAGTGAATCTTGTGTAAAATTTTTAGGATTTAAATAATCGTGTTCTTTAATACCATATTTTCTAGATAACTGATAGCTCATAATAGATTTTATATTATTTTCAATTACTAAAATATTTTTAAAAATAATATTTCTAATATGACGATCAAAAAGAAAAACACCATATAATTCATCAAAAGTTGCTTTTGTATAATAGACATCATTTCTTGAAAAAAAGTGACGATAACCATTTAAAAAAAAGTAATTTTCTCTTAAAAGTATGTTCTTAGCTTTCTCTTCATCAGTAATAACAAGTCCACGCAATTTTAAGATTTCGAGTTGTTCGTCAAGCGTTTTAAATGTTTTTTTACCCATAATATTCACTCACCTAGTATAATTATATCATAAATGACCTTCTACTAAAAGTTAATTTTAAAAGCAAATTACTTATATTAAAATAGTATAATCTTTTTATAAAAAAAAAGTGTCGTTTTTGTGTATTTTTTGTGAATTAATTAAAATACTCTAAAACGCCAACTATGATTGCATTAGCAATTTTTTCTTGATACTCTGCTTTTCTTAACAAATAACGTTCATTGGGATTTGATAAAAAGCCAACTTCTAATAAAACACCTGGTCTTTTTACACGCTTGTGCAAATACATTTCATTAGTCTCTTTATATTCTCTACGACTTTTAAGCTCTTTATTAAAAATATTTTGCATTATTTTTGCTATTTTCTCATTCTCAGGATTTACATCATCATAAAAAACTTGTGCTCCACTCCATGTACTTGATACTTCAGAATTAAGATGAATAGACATATATAAATCACACATTGAACGATTGATAATATTAGCACGTCTTGATAAATCGCTTCTTTTTCTATTAACCGCATTTATTGCAGATAAATCATAATCATCAATTCTTGTTAAATAAACAATCGCACCTTTATTTTCTAATAAATTAGCTAATTTCTTACTTATGCTTAAATTAATATCTGCTTCATGTATATCCTTATATATAGCGCCAGGATCGGTTCCCCCATGTCCTGGGTCAATATAAATTACTTTCCCTAATAGTGGAAACTCATCAGACTCAGCAAAAGCAAATGAAAAACTACATAAGAAAACTATAAATAAAAACAAAACACTTATTTTATAGTTCATAGGCATCACCTATCCCATTATATGTTTATTTACTGAATGATTATTCATAATTTATAATTATTAAAAAATTTATTATAAATTTATATTTATTTTTTTTAATTATTAGTATTGCATCAAAAAACAATATAATTAAATAAGCAAGTTTTATCATAAAAAAAAGTTACAATTCAGTAACTTTCATTTTTAAAAAGATTCCATGGATATGTATTATACATATTAACTTTAAAATACATTTTTTCTTTACTAACAGGATGGTTAAATGATAATGATTTAGCTAACAAAGCAATTTGTTCACCCTTCTTAGCTTTTTTATTATATCTTTGGTCACCATATAAAGGCATATTTCTTGATGAAAACTGCACTCTTATTTGATGCGATCTACCTGTATATAATTTTATTTTAACTAAAGACAAATTTTCTTTACAAGCAATTAATTCATACGCTAATTTAGCATATTTTCCCCTATCATCTACTATAGTTGTATTTGTTTGACTATCTTTTAACAAATAATCCTCTAAAAATCCACTTTTATCAGTTTTACCATCTATAATTGCATAATATTCTTTAACAAATTCATCGTTTAATAGCTGTTTAGTTAACCGACTAGCCGCTTTAGAGTTGCGTGCAAAAACAACAACCCCACCAACAGGCCGATCTAATCTATGTACTAATCCTAGATAAACATTACCTTTTTTCTGATATTTAGCTTTAATATAAGCTTTAGTTAAAGTTAATAAATCCATATCGCCACTACTATCCTGTTGCATAGGAATATTAGGTTTTTTATTTACCACAATAACCATATTATCCTCATATAAAACTTCAATCATTATTTTCCCAGATTCCATATATACCACAAGGTAAAATCATATTATCTCTGGTGATAGGTAATCCTATTTCACCAGCTAAAATCTTCCCATTAGGATATTTTTTTAAAATAGTTGTTTTTAAAATATTTTCTAACACTAAACTAGAAATTCCTGTTGTATAAGAATTAATTAAAAAAAACAAAGGTTTATCACTTAATATTTTTAATGTAGCCTCAATTAATTTGTAAATACTTACATCAAATTTCCACACCTCTTTATTAGGACCACGTCCATAACTAGGAGGATCCATAACAATAGCATCATATTTATTGCCTCTTCGATATTCTCTTTCCACAAATTTAAGACAATCATCAACAATAAAACGAATAGAATTATTCTCTAAATTACATAAATGCATATTCTCTTTTGCCCAAGCTATCATCCCTTTTGAATCATCAACATGCACAACACTAGCACCAGCCATACTACATGCCATAGTTGCCCCACCTGTATAAGCAAATAAATTTAAAACTTTAATTGGACGTTCAGCTGAACTTATTTTATTCATCATAAAATCCCAATTAACTGCTTGCTCAGGAAATAAACCAGTATGTTTAAAATTAGTAGGGCTTATTTTAAAACGCAAATTCCTATAACTAATAATCCAATAATCAGCTAATTGACGTTTAAATTGCCAGTATCCTCCGCCCTTTTCACTACGAAAATAATGAGCATCGACATCACCCCAACCGTTATAAGTAGTATTCCACATAGCTTGTGGATCTGGTCTTCTAAGTATTACATCGCCGAAACGTTCTAATTTTTCTCCATTTCCTGCATCAATGCATTCATAATCTTTCCAAGCATCACTTACTCTTATCATACATACCTCTAATTTTCTAACCCTTCAATTGTTTTCTTTATTATATCAATTGATTCTTGCATTTTTTGCTCTTCACTAGGAGTAAGACTAACATACACACTTTTTACTATTCCATTCTTATTTAAAATAGCAGGTTTACCAATAAAAAGCTTATTATCATCATCATAACAAGAAACCGTTATAATGCTATTTTCATCGCCCAAAATAGCACTTGTAATCCGTGCCAAACACATTCCAATTCCATAGTAAGTAGCTTGTTTCTTTTCAATTATTTTATAAGCAGCATTTTTAACTTCCAAACAAATATCTTGCATTTCTTCTTCTGTCAAAAATGAATTTATGTTATTTAAGCCAACCGTTGCTGTAGACCAAGCCACAAATTCGCTATCGCCATGTTCCCCCATAACATAGGCATGAACATTTTTAGGACTTATTTGTAGCTTTTCGCCAATTATAAAACGTAAGCGTGCTGTATCTAGACTTGTTCCACTTCCAATAACTTTATTAGGATTAAACTTAGAATATTTATAAGTTATATAAGTCATTACATCAAGTGGATTAGTCGCAACTAAAAAAATACCATTAAAACCACTTGCAACAACACTTTCTACAATTGACTTAAAAATACCAGCATTTTTATTAATCAAATCCATTCGTGTTTCACCAACTTTTTGATTAGAACCAGCTGCTATTACAACAACAGTTGCATCTTTACAATCACTATAAGTACCAGCTTTAATATGCATAACTGATGGTGAAAAAGCAAGACAATGATTTAAATCCATCGCCTCTCCTTGTGCTTTATCGTTATCAATATCAATTAAAACTAACTCATGTACACTATTTTTTTGATTTAAAAGTGCATACGCATAACTCATTCCAACATTTCCACAACCAATAACAACAACTTTTTTATTCATTTTATCCTCCTTGTATAATTCCTTTTATCATTATAGCACATTTATTTAATTTATTATGTACGATTTTGTTACTTAAAATTTTATTATTAAATATCTAAACGATGCATCATACATACACATTCAATATGATGTGTATTAGAAAATAAATCAAATGGTGTTACACTAACAATCTTATAAAATTCTTTTAACAAATTAATATCTCGAACAAGTGTTATTACATCACATGATGTATATATAATTTTTTTAGGTTTTAAAGCAATAATGTTACGAATTGTTAATTTATCAAGCCCACTTCTTGGCGGATCTACAACTACCACATCAAATTCCTTATTAATTATTTTTTTTAATCCATCAGCCACAATAAAGTCAATGTTAGTGATACCGTTTAGTCTCTTATTATAATTTGCATCAGAAATAGCCGCAGCATTTATTTCACTTCCAAGAACATATTTACAATGCTTAGCTAAAAAAAGGCCAATTGTTCCTGTTCCACAATATAAATCCAAAATGTTTTCATCACCTTTTAAATCAGCAACATTTAAAATACCTTCATACAGTTTTAAAGCCATATCTGTATTTACTTGAAAAAATGAAGATGGCGAAATAATAAAGCGCATATCACCTAAGTTTTCCACAATATAATCTTTACCAAATATCTTACGATAAGTATTATTTTTTTTAACAAATAACGCATCAACTAAATCATGTAACTTTTCCACAATAGAAGATAGTTGAATCTCTTTTTCTATTTTAATTATTACCATTATCTCATTTGTATATCGACTACATCTAACTACTAGTTCACAGATTCCATCACAATTTATTTGCTCTCTAAAAATTTTTAATATAAAATTTATTTTTTTATCCACAATATAACATGTATCAATATCGATTATATCATGTGTTCCTTCTTTATAAAATCCTATTTTATCATCAACTTTAAATGTAGCTTTATTACGATAATATAAATTATCCACATTTTCTACAACATCATTAACAATAACATCAATATCAGTATATTTTTTAAAAATATTGACAACTTTATCATATTTATATTTTAACTGTGCCTCATATTCTAAATTAAGAAAATCACAACCACCACATTTAGCAAAATAAGGACAAATACTTTTTTGTCTTTTAATATTTTTAACAATAACTTTTGAAACCTCACCAACAGCATAATTTTTTTTATCATCAATTAAGTTAATTTCAACTTCTTCATTATCTAAAGCTTTTTTTATAAAAACAATTTTACCATTAACTTTAGCAATTCCTCTACCACTATGATCTATTGCAAATGTTTTTACCAACACATCTTCCACCTCAAAAAAATTATATCATAAATGTATAATTTTAAAAAATACAACCATATTAAAGCTGAGGGATATTATGAATAGTTATAAAATTGAATATATTATAGACAAAATTAAAACAAGTTGTGGCAATGGTGATGAAGTTACCTCTAGAATTTTTGAAATCGGTAACAAAAAAATTGCTTATCTTTATTTAGAAAGTGTTGCTAGTGATGATAAAATAAGTAACTTTATCAACAAAAGCATTTCAAAAGATGCTCGTGAAATAAAAAAAATGACTACTGATAAATTATTTTTGTACTTACAAAATACAATTCCCAGTAGTAAAATGCGCATCATCAACAACTTTGATGA
>CAOJZR010000054.1 GCA_948466105.1 uncultured Bacillota bacterium
TCCTAAAGTTGAGCAAGAACCAACTTCAAAATATTTCTGTTGTCTTGGACTCCATGCTTCAACATCACATGATTTAACTTTAAGATCAGCAAGATCACCACTACAACATTCAAGTGTTCTAACTGGCACATCTAAGCTTCTAAAAAATTCTACTGTATATTGCCACATTTTATGATACCACTCCATAGCTTGCTCTGGTTTACACAAAACAACCATTTCTTGCTTTTCAAATTGATGAACGCGATATAAACCTCTTTCTTCTAAACCATGCGCACCTACTTCTTTCCTAAAACATGGTGAATAGGAAGTTAAAGTGATTGGTAATTGCTCCTCTTTAACAATTTGACCTTTAAATTTACCAATCATTGAATGTTCAGATGTACCAATTAAATATAAGTCTTCCCCTTCAATTTTATACATCATGGCATCCATCTCAGCAAATGACATAACACCAGTTACAACATCACTATGAATCATAAATGGTGGCACACAGTAAGTAAAACCTTTATTAATCATAAAATCTCTTGCATAACTTAACATAGCTGAATGTAACCTTGCTACATCACCCATTAAATAATAAAAACCATTACCACTTGTTCTTCCTGCACTATCTTTATCAAGACCATCTAATGCTTCACAAATATCAGCGTGATATGGAATTTGATAATCAGGAACTATTGGTTCTCCAAACTTTTCTATTTCAACATTTTCACTATCATCACGACCGATTGGAACACTTTCATCCATGATATTAGGAATAACCATCATTTTACTTCTTAAACTATCTGTTAATTTATTTTCTTCAGCTTCTATACTTTCTAGTTTATTATTAATTTCTACAACTTGTTGTTTTTGGAGATTCACTTCTTCTATTTTGTTATCTCGTATAAGACTACCTATTGCATTACTTATAGCATTTCGTTCTTGACGTAAATTATCACCATCTAATTTTAATTTTCTTATTTTACTATCAAGTTCAATTATTTCATCTACAAGAGGTAATTTTTCATCTTGAAATTTTTTCTTAATATTTTCTTTAACTATTTCTTTATTTTCTTTTATAAATTTTATATCTAACATTTTAATCTTCCTTTCGTACTAGTTCTTTAAAAAGATTACCTTTTTCTTTAAAATTTTTAAAATATCCATAACTAGGAGCAGCTGGTGATAAGACACAATTAGTTCCTTTTTGAGTTACTTTTTTAGCTAAAGCAACTGCTTCTTCCATTGTATCAACTAAATATACCTTTTTTTGACTTATTTTAGAGCTTAATTTATGACCTGTTAAAGGTAGACAGATAATATTTCTTATACTACTATTACTAAGATAATTAACCAAATTACTATAATCAATTCCTCGATCCATTCCTCCAAATATTAAGGTATCAACATTAGTTAAAGCCTCAATACAATTAATAGTAGCTTCTGGTATTGTTGCAATAGCATCATCATAATAAGTTATATCATCAAATGTTCCTACTTTTTCCATTCGATGTTCAAGAGGTTTAAATGCACTAATGGTTTTTGAAGTTTTAGCGCTATCTAAATTCAAAATATCACTAACAGCTAAGGAAACCATAATATTAGTTAAATTATGCATACCAAGTAATTGCCGTTCGTCATTTATATTATAAACATTTTTTTCATTTATACAGACAAAGTCCTCTTTAATATTGACTTTACTATCTTCCTCACTAGTAACAACTGTAAAAAGATGCGACTTTAACTTTAATTTAGGCACTAGTTCTTTAAGATTTTTACTATCAAGAACATAAATGCCATAATCTTTACTACTTTGGTAGCGTAGAATATTTAATTTAGCATTATAATAATTGTCAAGAGTTTTAAAATGATCTAAATGTTCTTCAAATAAATTTAAAATAATACCGATGTTTGGTGAAGTATCGACATACTCTAATTGTAAAGCAGCCATTTCTATTACTAAAATACTATCATCTGTTGTTTCATCAATAAAATCTAATAATGGTAGTCCAATGTTACCCATTAAATATACATCTTTATTTTGATCTTTTAAAATTTGATAGATTAATGAAGTTGTTGTACTTTTACCTTTGGAACCAGTTATACCTATTTTAAAACTATTATTATATTTTAAAACTAACTCTAATTGTGAAGTGATTTTATTTTTAAAAGAAGTAATATCCATATTATTAAGTGATATACCTGGAGATTTGATAATAACATCGTATTTATCTAAATCTTTTAAATACGCTTCACCTACAATTAGTTCAATATGATTATCATTTTTAAAAATATCATTATTAACAATAGTGGTATTTTTATCTAAGATAAAAAGATTTAAATCTTTATCATATTTTCTTATATAGTTATAAGTAGAAGTTCCTTCTATCCCTAATCCTAGAATAGCAACTTTTTTATTTTTTAAAAAGGTAATTATTTTATTTTCCATTTTAACGCTTCCTTTAAAATATTTTCAAAATATTCGTTTAAGTTATTATCTTGATTATATTCATGTTCAATATCTCTAGTTACAGATATATCATAATTATCTTGATAATATTGTAATAAATAAGGTAATTTTTCATATTTCTTTAAAGCTAATTTTAATGCATAATTAACTTCATCAAATGTTCCTACACAGTCAAATGGCTTAATTTCTCTTACTCCAATTAGTTCCTCAAAGGTCGCTAACATATCTTTTTTATCTAACATATTTTCATTAAATATTTGGGTAAGTATTTCAATATCAATAAATGGAGATAAAATAATAAATGTAAATAGGCATTTTGGACATTTGCAGCACCAATTCCAGTTTTTATTTTTACTCCCAAGACCACAACTTCTAAAAACGGGATGATACTTTTTGAATTGACAAAACAGTTTTGCAATTTGAAATTCGCTTAAAGGACGAAGAAAACTAAAATATATAATGTGTAAATCGAAATATTTGTCGGTATAATTATTGAAATCACATTCATATTCATACGTTTTAGAATATTGATGATTTATTTTTTCGCCTTTAATATTGCCTTCATTAGAACTACCTTCATTAGATAAAACAATATATTTACGATTTGTTAAATAAGCCATTAAATAACTAGTAAAAGAAACTAAAGCAGAAAATGGGGTATGACCATTAAAGAAGCCTTGATTATTTAATTCAATGATATTCTTATCAATAATTCTATTTATAGTATATATTTCAGTGATACCTGCTAAAGTTGCACAATTTAAGCTTTCCTCTTTAGGATTAATTCCAAAACAAGCGTTATTAGGTTCATTTTTTAAAAGTTCTAAACTAACTGCACTATCTTTACCACCGCCTATACATATAAGATTGCCAGATGGGTTAAAAGCTATTTTTTTATATATCTGTTTAGGAGCATTGATTTTAAAAGTAATAAAATCATCAATATCGCATTTTATTGCATTACGATATCTAAACTCTCCTAAACCTAAATAATATAATTTTTGAAACCATTTTTGTTGTTCTATGTCCAAATAACCACAATTTATAATAAAATTCTTACTAACTGTAGCTTTATAATAAGAAATAGCTTCAACTAAACCTATATGAAAAACAAGATTATGCAAAAGCTCCTCATTAATACTATCATTTTTTATATCTTTTCTAGCTATTTCTAGTTGTGGCGTAAAAGTAGTTAAATTCTCTATCGCAAAATAAAATTTGATAAGCATTTTTTCTTCAGTTAAAGTTATTTCATATTTATCATAGATAAAGTTTGGATATTTTTCTCTAAATTCAATAAATTTATTCATTTTTTTCCTTTCTAAAACAAAAAGACTAATTTTAGGAGCGACAACGGTACCATCCTAATAAATAGTCTTCTTAATTTGTATAACGGTTATACCGGAAATGTTTGCATTTCACTCAAAAAGTAGATTCATAAATATTTATTATTAGTTTACACCAACCACTAATTCTCTTATAAATAAATTATTTATTACTATTCTTTTATCAACATTTTATATTATAGATTTTAGCAAATATTACTATGGTTGTCAATTAATTATATGTATTTTAAAAGGTAATTTACCTATTTATTTGGCTTGATACCAATCATCGCCATATTCAATATCGACTTTTAATGGTACCTCTAAAGAAACAATATTCTCCATCGTTTCTTTGACAACTTTTTTTACTATTTCTAATTCATCTTTTAAACAGTCAAATACTAATTCATCATGTACTTGTAAAAGCATTTTGCTTTTTAAATTATACTCTTTAAATTTTTTATGAACCTCAATCATAGCCATTTTTATAATATCAGCACTTGTTCCCTGAATAGGTGTATTAAGAGCCATTCTTTCACCAGTTGAGCGAACAGCATAATTCTTATTTTTCAATTCTGGTATTTCTCTTTTACGATTAAATAATGTTTTGACAAAACCATGATCATATGCATCTTTAATAACATTATCCATATATTTTTTAACTCCTGGATAAGTTTGGAAATAATCATCAATAAATTTTTTGGCTTCATTGGTATAAATATGAAGATTCTCAGCAAGACCAAAACTACTAATACCATAAATTATCCCAAAATTTACAGCTTTAGCTACTCTTCGCATATCTTTAGTCACCAATTCTTGATTAACTTTAAAAATATCGCTTGCAGTTTTACTATGAATGTCTAAATCATTTTTAAATGCTTCAATTAGGGCTTCTACTTTAGAAGTATGCGCTAAAACACGAAGTTCGATTTGAGAGTAATCGCTACTTAAAATAACAGAATCTTTACTTGGAACAAAAGCTTTTCTTATTTTTTTACCATCTTCATTACGTACAGGGATATTTTGTAAGTTTGGCTCTAAGCTTGAAAGTCTACCAGTTCTAGTTAATATTTGAGTATAGATAGTATGGATTTTGCCATCTGGTAAAACAGTATTTAATAAGCCTTCAATATATGTAGTATATAGTTTAGACATAGCACGATATTCAATTATTTGGTCGATAATAGGATGAACACCTTGAAGTTTATTTAAAACCTCAATGGAAGTTGAGTAACCTCTTTTACCACTTTTTCCATGTGGTAAACCTAGTTTTTCAAATAAAATTGTACCCAATTCTTTAGGTGATGAGATATTAAACTCACAGCCAGCATTATTATAAATATCTTTTGTTAATAACTCTAATTTAATTTTTAATTGCTCACCCATATTTATTAATTCTTTAGTATTAACATTAATACCTGTTTTTTCCATATCAATTAAGACATAAGAAAGGGGAAGTTCGATTTTTTCATAAAGATCTAAAACATCTGATTTAGTTAGATTATCTTTTATAACATTATAGGTATCATATATAAATTTTGCTTTTTTAATAGCTCCTTCAGCAATAATGTTTAATTCAGGCTTAAGTTGTCTAGTCTTACCATAGACATTTTCATAAAAAGGAATTTCAACATCAAATTGTCGTGCTAAATAAGCAATATCATCTTTAATAACATAATCTAATACAGCGGAGGCAAGCATGGTATCAAAACTAATATTGGAAACCTCAACATTATGCCAATAAAGACCAACAATTACTTTTTTTAAATCA
>CAOJZR010000055.1 GCA_948466105.1 uncultured Bacillota bacterium
AGCCCAAGAATTAATTGATCAGTTTATTATAAAATTACGTTTAATAAGACATCTTAGAACAAGCGATTATGATGAACTTTTTGCAGGCGATCCAACTTGGGTAACAGAAGCAATTGGTGGAATGTTAGATAACAAATCATTAGTCACTAAAACATCTTATCGCTATTTAAATACTCTAATTAATTTAAAAACAGCTCCAGAACCTAATATGACAGTTCTATGGAGTAGTGATCTACCACAAAATTTTAAAAACTATTGTTCAAAAATAAGTATTTTAACAGATGCCATTCAATATGAAAATGATGATTTGATGCGTCCAATATATGGTAGTGATTATGCTATTGCTTGCTGTGTATCAGCTATGCAAGTAGGAAAACAAATGCAATTTTTTGGAGCACGTTGTAATTTAGCAAAGGCCCTTTTATATGCAATTAATGGTGGTGTTGATGAAATAAAATATGATAAAGTAATCGATGGAATTGAACCTATTACTGATGAAGTATTAGATTATGAAAAAGTAATGACTAACTATAAAATCGTATTAGAAAAAGTTGCTAAAATATATGTTGATGCTTTAAATATTATTCATTATATGCATGATAAGTATGCTTATGAAAAAAGCCAATTAGCTTTACATGATACTAAAGTAGAACATCTTATGGCTTTTGGAATAGCTGGTCTTTCTGTAGCTGTCGATAGTTTATCAGCTATAAAGTATGCTAAAGTAAAACCAATAAGAAACGAAAAAGGAGTAACGACATCTTTTGAAATAATTGGTGATTTCCCTAAATATGGTAATGATAATAATCTTGTTGATGATATTGCAGTTGAACTTACAAAATTATTTATTACAGATCTAAGAAAACATAAATTATATCGTGATGCTAAACATACATTATCTATTTTGACAATTACGTCAAATGTTGTTTATGGTAAAAAAACAGGCGCAACGCCAGATGGCAGATGTGCTAACGAACCTTTTGCTCCTGGTGCTAATCCAATGCATGGACGTGATGAATTAGGTGCCTTAGCTTCACTTAACTCAGTGGCTAAAATTCCTTATAAAGATGTTTGTGAAGATGGTATCTCTAATACATTTTCTATTATACCTGATGCTTTAGGACATTCTTTAGAAGAGAGAATAAATAATTTAACACATATATTGGATGGTTATTTTAAAGAGGGAGGACAACATTTAAATGTTAATGTTTTTAACCGAGAAACTTTAATGGATGCTTATCAAAATCCTGATAAATATCCTAATTTAACAATTAGAGTATCTGGATATGCAGTACATTTTAATCGATTAAGTAAAGAACAACAACTAGAAGTTATAAAAAGAACTTTTCATGAGAGTGTATGCTAGGTTATATTGATAGTGTTGAAGTAATGGGCCTTGTAGATGGACCAGGCATTCGTTTTGTAACTTTTTTGACAGGATGTAAGTTACGTTGTAGTTTTTGTCACAACCCCGAAATGTGGAAATTAAAGGGCTTGGAAATAACAAGTGAGGAATTACTAAAAAGAATTTTAAAATTTAAAAACTATTATATTGATGGTGGAGTAACATTTTCAGGTGGAGAACCTTTAATACAAAGTGATTTTTTAATTGATATATTAAAAAAATGTAAAATGTGTGGTTTACATACTGCTCTTGATACAGCTGGAGTTGGTGGGTATAAATATGAAGAAATTTTGAAATATACAGATCTTGTTATATATGATATCAAGGCGCTTGATAGAAATAATTATAAAAAAATAACAGGATATGATATCGATGAAAGTTTAGCTTTTTTAAAAAAATGTCAAGAAATGAATAAAAAAATGTGGCTTCGACAAGTAATTATACCTGGTATTAATGATAATAAGGAATATATTTTAAATTTAAAGAAATTTGTAAAAACATTAAAAAATATTGAGAAAATTGAATTGCTTCCATATCATACAATGCAATTAGCCAAGTATGAAAAATTAAAAATTCCATATTCTTTAAAAGGAGTAGAAGATATGGATAAAAAAAAATGTGAGCAATTGGAAGCATTGTTAATTAAGGATTTGTTTTGATTATAATTTAGGGGGTTTTAAATGTTAATATGTGATACAAAACAAAATAACATTAATCTTTATATGATGATTGAAAAGCAAGATGAGGTAAAAGAATTTAAAAAACAAATAATTAAAGAGCATACACAAAATCAATTATTTTATGAGTTAACGACTAATAGTGAATCTACTATTAGAGCATTTAATAGTAAAGATGAAATAAACATTACCCTTCTTGTGTATGATTATATTGCTAAAAATAATCAAATTTGGTCAAAAATTGCTTCTAAAAAAAATATATCTTTGAGTGAGATTCAAAAGCAAGAAGAAATATTAGAAGCATATATTAATGGAGAATATGATAATTTAGTACCAATTGAGGTTTTCAAACATCTTTGGGATGATGGTGTGAATTGTTGTTTATATCGATTTTTGAAAATAGGAAAGCAGACAAAAGATAAAAGAAGTTATAAAATTGATAATATTTTAAATTTACCAAAACAATTATATTTTTTAGCGCTATTAAAAAATGGGATTTTTGAAAAAGTTATGAATGAAGATATTGAAAGACAATTAAAATTATTTGAACTTGAATATGTAAAAAGTATTAGTTTAGATGATATTGCTACTTTAATTGATGCTAATCTTATTAATTCAACACTTGATGAAGTTATTAGTAAAACCCAAATAGGTTCTAAAATATTATCTAAGATGAGGAAACTATAGTTAAAGGTGATTAAATGGAAGAAAGTTGGATAAAAATTTTTTTAAGAAATAATAGAGAATCTTTTAGAGATTTTGTTGTTTTATATGAAGCTTTAGAAAAGTATGCAACAAAAGATGATAAGCAAGCCCAGTTGGATTTAATGAATATAATACATATTTTAAGTGATAGATTCCCATTACCTAGTGGTCGCTATGGGAATGCTTTAGCTGTTGCGCTTGAGATGCAGATGTATAAAGGTGCTTTGTTTATGATTGAAAATAAAGATGCACTAAATATTAATTTAGATGTAGTTGCGTATAATACATCTAAAAAAGAAGTTTTAGATGTTAATGATATTTTTGAATTATCTCAAATAGATTTTTCTTTGAATAACATATCAGAAGATAATGATAGATATAAAAAATTATCTGATGATTGGAAGAAGAAAATAATTAAAAGAAATAATGCTAATGCAGAAGCCTTTTATAAAATTGAAACATTATTAAAAACCAAAAATAAAGCTAAATAAAAAGAATTTTGGGAAAAGGTAAAAAGCTCTTGCATATTTTATTAAATTGTTGTATATTATTACTGTACTTATTTCGTGGTTTAGAGAGTTCCGCCTTTAAACTAGGTATAAGCGAATATAAAATGAAAGGAGAAAAAAATGGCACTTACAAAACAAACTAAAGAGCAAATTGTTAAAAAATTTGGTAAAGATGAACATGATACTGGATCAGTAGAAGTTCAAGTAGCTATTTTAACAGAGGAAATTAAGACTCTTACAGAACATTTAAAAGAACATAAACATGATTTTCATTCAAGACGTGGTTTACTTAAAAAAGTAGGACAAAGAAGAAGCTTACTTAATTATTTATTAAAAAATGATGTTTCTAGATATCGTGTTTTAATTAAAGAACTAGGTCTTAGAAAATAAATATAAATGTAGGCACTTATTTTTAAGTGTCTTTTATTTTTATAGGAGGATAATATGAAAAAAATATTTAAATTAGATTTTAGAGGTCGAACGTTAGAAGTTGAAATTGGAAGATTAGCTAAGCAAGCCCATGGAGCAGTGTTAGTTCGTTACGGAGATACAGTAGTTTTAACAACAGTTGTTGTTTCTGATACATCAAATATTTTATCTGACTTTTTTCCGTTAATGGTTTTATATCAGGAAAAACTATATTCAGTGGGTAAAATACCTGGTGGTTTTATTAAACGTGAAGGAAGACCAACAGAAAATGCAAATTTGGCTGCGCGAATGATTGATCGACCACTTCGTCCACTATTTCCAAGTGATTTTAGAAATGAAGTACAGATTGTCAATACAGTTTTATCTGTTGATCAAGATAATTCACCAGAAATGGCTGCTATGTTTGGATCTTCATTAGCTACATCAATTAGTAAGATTCCTTTTAATGGTCCTATTGCTGGTGTGAAAGTTGGAAAACTTGCAGATAAATTAGTTATTAATCCTACCATAGAGGAAAAAGAACAATCAACAATTGATCTTATTGTTGCAGGAACTAAAAAGGCTATTAATATGGTAGAAGCAGGTAGCAAAGAGGTAAGTGAAGAAGAAATGTTAGAAGCGCTTACTTTTGGACATGAAGCAATTAAAGAATTGGTTGCTTTTCAAGAGATGATTATAAATGAAGTTGGCAATGAGAAAATGGACTATGAAGTTCTTGAAATAAGTGATAAGTTAAGAGCTGAAGTTAGAAATTTAGCGGAAAATGATTTAAACGAAGCACTAAGAATTAAAGGTAAACAAGAAAAATATGAAAAAGTAGAGTTAGTAAAAGAAGCAGTTATTAAACATTTTGAAGATGGTAATGTTAATTTAGAAAAAGAAGAAATGGATAAATTGTTAACTTCAGTAAAATTAGTTTTACAAGATGTTGAATATGAAGTATTTAGAACAATTGTTGTAAATGAAAAAACACGTGCTGATGGTAGAAAAATGGATGAGATACGTCCTCTTGCAACGGATATTGATTTGTTGCCACGAACACATGGTTCAGCTTTGTTTACACGTGGAGAGACACAATGTTTAGCTGTAACTACTCTAGGGGCTTTAGGCGAACATCAAATTTTAGATGGACTTTCAATTGAAGAAGAAAAACGTTTTATGTTACATTATAATTTTCCAGCTTTTTCAGTTGGTGAAACAGGCCGTTATGGTGCTCCTGGTCGTAGAGAAGTTGGACATGGCGCTTTAGGAGAGCGTGCTTTATTGCAAGTTATTCCAAGTGAAGAGGAATTTCCATATACTATAAGAGTAGTATCTGAAATTTTAGAAAGTAATGGTTCTTCTAGTCAAGCAAGTATTTGTGCTGGCTGTATGAGTCTGATGACAGCAGGGGTGCCCATAAAGGCGCCAGTGGCAGGTATTGCTATGGGTCTTATTACTAATGGGGATGATTATACAATTTTAACAGATATTCAAGGTATGGAAGATCATCTTGGGGATATGGATTTTAAAGTAGCTGGAACGCGAAATGGAATATGTGCGTTGCAAATGGACATTAAAATTGCGGGTATTAATAATCAAATTTTGAAGGAAGCTTTAAAGCAGGCTAAAAAAGCTCGCTTAGAAGTTCTTGATGTTATGGAAGCAACAATTAAGGAACCACGTAAAGAAGTAAGTCAATATGCACCTAAAACGTTAACTTTTATGATTAATCCTGATAAGATTAAAGATGTTATTGGCAAAGGTGGCGATATGATTACAAAGATTATATTAGAAGCTAGTAATGTTAAAACGGT
>CAOJZR010000056.1 GCA_948466105.1 uncultured Bacillota bacterium
ATAATCTGTATTTCCTAAATAATTATTAAATTGATTACATTTATCATTGCATATACTACAAATTTCGTAAATATGCATAACACCATTATTAGTTTCATACCTTTTCTTACCATCTGGAACACAGTCCACTTCTTTTTCAATACGTCTACCGCATTTATTACATGCATTAACTTCCAAATGTTTGCCTGAAATAGGCGATACTTCAATAACAGTTTCAAATTCGCAATCTAATACTTGTTCTTCTCTGTATCCATATTCCTTACATTCTGTTACTAATAAATGTTTAAAGTCATCCAAAGCTTCAACTGAAATATCAAAATCACAAACAACATTTTTATGAATTGTTACTTCAGTTCCACATTTGCACATATAAGTTGCTTCTAATAGAAGTGATCCATCACTATTAACCTTCTTATATTTGTAAACTAAGTCAGTAGGAATCTCGCCATGTAAGAAATGTTTACGTGTTACTTCATAATCACAAGTCTTACAATAACTTTTTTCATATCCATTTTCATAAGTTTTCTTTAAAGAATGTAATCTTTTTTTCGTTTTTCCACATGTACAAATTCCTTGTTCTTCTTTATCATTAAGTTCTATCCATGTATACTTATGTTCATGTTTAATACTTTGAAGTTTATCTTTTTTTGTTTTCTTATCTTTATTATTTTCATCGGTATTAGTATCAACTTCTTTATTATTATCTTTATTCCATGTTCTTAAGTATTCTAATAATAACAGATTTTCATCAGATTCACCACTATAATTTTTTATTCCAAAATGTCTAGCTAAGGAAAGTCGATAACTAAGATCGCTTTCATAACCTGAAGTATGTAGTGCATCAACAATTGATAGACCTTTATAACTAGACTTTGATAAATCAGGAATAACTAATAAGTCAGTTTCCTTAGATGTTGTCTTACCCATAAAATGATCCATTTCGATAACACTATTTTGATTTAATAATAAGTTTTCTTTATTATCAAGATCAACAATTATATCAATATTAGAATTATTCTCAGCTGCTGTTACTTTATCACTTTTAAGTGCAAAACCACTTAATGTTGTTGTAAGAGCTAAAAGCGCTGTTAAAGTTTTAAAATAACTTCTTTTTTTTATAAATTTTATATGTTTTTCTTCCAATTATATTCTTCCCTTCTACTAAATTCCTAGCTTATACTAACTCTATAAATATATGCTAAAGAAAAAGAAAAGTGACCACTTTTTTATTAAAACATAAATATTAAGTCACAATAAAGATACTATCATATATAAACAAAAAAAGCAATATATTCAATTCGAATATATTACTAATTAAAACTAATCTATCGAGTTATCATACTTATATTATCTAATAAAACACCTGTTCCTTCAGCTACACAAGTAAGCGGACTTTCAGCTATAAAAACTGGTACTTTCAATTCGTGTGTTAAAAGCTCATCAAACCCTCGAATTAATGCTCCACCTCCAGTAACAACAATACCTTTATCAATAATATCTGCTGATAATTCAGGTGGCGTTTGTTCTAAAACTGATTTAGCAGTATGAATAATAATATAAACACTCTCTCTTAATGCTTCCTCAACTTCTTCTGAACAAATCGTAATTGTATGTGGTAAGCCAGTTACTAGATCTCTTCCTCTAACTTCCATTTTTTCACTTTTCTTTTTATCAAGAAAAACAGTTCCAATATTAAACTTAATTTCCTCAGCTGTTCGATCACCTATTAACAGTTTATATTTGTCTTTTATATATTTCATTATATCGGCATCAAATACATTTCCTGCAACTTTAATAGAAGATGAAGTAACAATCCCTCCAAGTGATAAAATAGCAATATCAGTTGTACCTCCGCCAATATCAATTACCATATTACCACTAGGTTTTGAGATATCCATTCCAGCACCAATTGCGGCTACTTTAGGTTCCTCTTCTAAAAATACCTTACGGGCCCCTGTTTTCTCTGCTGCCTCTCTAATAGCATTTTTTTCAACTTGCGTGATATTAGACGGACAACATATCAAAATACGAGGTCGTGCTAAAAAGCTTTTACCATTTATCTTACGTATGAAATAATTAAGCATCACCTCAGTTATTTCGAAATCAGCAATAACCCCATCTTTCATAGGTCGTATTGCCACTACATTACCTGGAGTTCTTCCAAGCATATTCCTAGCTTCACTGCCAACCGCTAAAGGCTTACGTGTATCAGCATCTATAGCCACTACACTTGGCTCATTAAGAACAATACCTTGGCCTCTAACATATATTAAAACATTTGCAGTTCCTAAATCAATTCCTATATCTTTAGCGAACATTCTATCACGCTCATTTCTACTTTCATTATTATATCACAATATCCCTTATATTAACTATTAATTTGCCAAATTTAGGTATTTTTTTTTCGTTGATTCTCCACCTCGTATATGTCGTATATTTAAATGATGTTTAAGTATTTTATCGACCTCATTGTAGAGTTTTCTATCTATTTGAAAAAGTCTTTCGTGCAAATCCTTATGCACAGTACTTTTAGATACGTTAAAAATGAGAGCTAACTGTCTAACTGTCTTTTTAGTTTTAATCATATAATTAGCCTCATCTAAAACTCTATTATTAATACTAGTTCCCAAGCAAAACACCCCTAATAGATTATATAATTCTTATTTTTTTTTATGCATATCTATTGGATTTCGCTTACATTTTTGTCATAGTATTCTTCAGGATTTACATTACTGCCATTAATAATTAACTCAAAGTGTAAATGATCTTTTAAATCTTTAGCAATATTTGCTTCACCACTCTTACCAATAACAGTATTTTGAGTAACCACATCATTTTCTTTTACAGTTATTTCACTTAAGCTCTCATATACGCTTATAATATTATTATCATGCTTAATTTCTACTATTTTGCCTAATAATTCATCTTCTTTAACACTTGTAACAGTTCCATCTAAAACAGCTACAACATCAAAATGTTCTTTACCATTATATGTACAACCACTATTTTGCAAATAAGTTTTTTCATAGTAAAGAATTGAATTTTTTTGACTTTCATTATCTGCTTGATAATCATAATAACTCTTTTGTAGTTTTACATCTTCATCTAAATATGGTCTTATTATCTTATTACTAACATTTACAACAGGAACATCCTCTTCAAAAATTGTCTTATTTACATAAGGTGTATCTGTATTATTTTTGAAGTTGCTGTTGGTTGTAATATTATCTATAAGATATAAACCACATAAAATAAAAGCAAACCCAAAAGCATATAAGCCATATACTACTTCCTTTTTTAACTTTCTTTGTTTCATTTTCTCACCTCTATTTTAAGTGTGAGCAAATATCATTTTTTTATACAATTTTTTTAAATTTTTTTTATAGTAACACCACTATAATAATGCTTTAATATTTCATCATATGTATATTTTTTTAATGCCATAGCTTGTGCACCATATTGACTCATCCCAACACCATGGCCATAACCTTT
Organism: uncultured Bacillota bacterium; assembly: GCA_948466105.1. Lineage (GTDB taxonomy): Bacteria > Bacillota_I > Bacilli_A > RF39 > UBA660 > CAOJZR01. The sequence goes on from CAOJZR010000056.1 coordinate 3,493, forward strand.
AGTTGTTACAACAACTTTTTCACCATTTTGAACAATAGTAAAAAAAGCTGATCTTATTTTTAATTTATTCATTACTTCACCACCAGTAAATTTATTTCCGTTTATTTTTATTTCTTTTATTCTTCCTGTACTAGTTGTTTTTAAAATGTCTAACTTTATTTCATCTTGATAACTAACCCCAAGCTTTTCATAAAACTCTTTTAAAGTAAAATTATTAACTTCTTCATACACTGGTGAAACCTCTTCATCCCATGTTGATGTCACACTTCTAAGATAAGGTATTTCGGCAGTAAAAACATCTTCACTATTTTCTGTTGCTCCTACACTTGTTGAAAAAAAGAAAGCATCTACCACTTGTCCTTCATAATCCAAGTACTCGCCCTTTGTTTCCACTACTGCTGTTTTAATTTTGTTTATCTTTTCCACATACTTATCTTTCCAAACACTTTTTAAATATTCATCAGTTAAATAAACTTGGTTCATTACAGTGTCAACAACATCATAATCTTTATCTTTATTATAAGCCATTCTTTTCATAACATAACTTCTAGCAGCAACAGCTTGAGCTTTTAAAGCTTCAAGTTCAAATGTTACTGGCATCTCGCCAGCTAAAACACCTGTGATATATTCCTCAAATGGCACCTTTTCAATAACACCTGTATCTTCATGTTTTACACGAACAAACATATTAGATACAAATTTAAACTTTATCTCATCATCTCTAACAAATAAATTAATGACTAAGTAAGGAATTACAATTATTAAAAGTGTCACATATATTACTTTTTTCATAACATCACCTTTTTCTAATAATATAACTTTTTTTTGAAAAAATATGTCAAAAAAAAAGATTATTTACATCATATATGTAAAAAAATCATATAAAAAATTAGTCACTAAATAAGTTAAAGCCATTATTAACATCATTACTAAAATGCGTGCTTGAAAATAGCGATTTTTTTTAAAAATATTTGCTAAATTAATACTATCTATTGCCCATATCGCAAAAAATAAGGTTATTATATATAATATTACTTTTAAATTCATTTTTCTTCCTTATAATTATTAATCTTATCTCTTCTTCTTATATATCGTTCTATATTAGAAAATGGCGTCGTAATAAAAGTATCTATTACCTTTTTTGTTTTATCCTTACTCATACTACTACTAATAGCTATAACATTAGCATCATTATCATTTCTTGTCAAATATGCTTCTTTAACTGTGTTTACTTTTGCACAACGAACATTTTTTACTTTATTACAAGCAATACTAATACCAATTCCAGATCCACATAGAACAAGGCCAAAATCAATTTTTTTATCTCTTATTAATCTACCAAGTTCAAAAGCAAAATCTGGATAATCATCATTAATATCATATTTCTTAGGTCCTAACTCAATTATCTCATATCTATTTTTTAAATTATTTATGATTTCTTGTTTTTTTTCAATTCCATTATGATCACACGATATAGCTATTTTCATTTTTTGCCACTTCCTTTTCTCTTTTTTATATAAAAATTATATTTTGCGAGCAATAATTCAAATACTTTTTCTATTTCTTCTATATTATGACATTTATAATTATATCATAAAAAAAAGCATTAATCTGCTTTTTCTGTATCAAAACCATATTTACGATTGAATTTTTCAACTTGGCCTTTTTTTACAGTCTTTCCTTGTTCACCTGTAAAAAATGGATGACATTTATTACATACTTCTAAATGTAGATTTTCTTTATTTGACATTACAGTAAAAGTATTGCCACATGCACAAGTAACATTTGTTTCAACGTATTTTACATTTGTTTCTTTTGCCACTTTTTCTCTCCTTCCGCCATGACAACATATGTCATAGAAATTTAAGTCATAAGTATTATAACAACTTTTATTTTGTTTTGCAACTCCTTTTAATCATTTCGATTTAAAATACTTAGTAAATTTAAGAAGATA
>CAOJZR010000057.1 GCA_948466105.1 uncultured Bacillota bacterium
CTACACTCTTTCCCTACACGACGCTCTTCCGATCTCAATATTATTAACCATACAAGAGGTAAATAAAGCATGTGGAATAAAATTGGAAACACACACAAAAGGCGAATTAGATAATTGTAAATATTTAATGGAAAATACATTATATGATAATAGCAAAAACAAAAATGGATATTGGCTTGAGAATCCTTTAGCTTCAAATATTTCTAATGGCTCTTATGTGAATGTTAATCTTCGCTATGTTAGTAGCTACTCTGTTTCACATATGTCAGTAAATGATGGATTTGGCATTCGCCCTGTAATCGAAGTTTTAAAATCAGAAATATCCTATTAAAATAATCATAATTGATTATTTTTTTAATATACTTTTATAGGTGAAATATATGGATAACTATGATTTAATGCGTATTAAAGAAGAAATAAAGAAAAAGAAAAAACAAAATAATAAAAAAAACTTTAAAATACCTAATTTTGTTAATAAATTTTTATTATTAGTTGTAATAACCTTAATAGCCATGATAAGTATCAAAACTAATAGTAAATTTAAAACCCTTTTTTACCAAAAAGTATATGATACTAATATATCATTTGCAAGTATCAATGAACTATATAAACAATACTTTGGTGCTCCTATACCATTTAAAGATTTAATTCCAAAACAAAATACAGCCCAAGTATTTAAAGAAAAACTAGAATATAGTGGAGCTAATGTTCATTTAGATGGTGTTGCTTTAAATGTTAATGATAATTATTTAGTTCCTATTCAAACTAGTGGTCTTGTTGTTTTTATAGGTGAAAAAGAAGGGTATGGCAATGTTGTTATCATCCAACAAGTTAATGGAATAGATTTGTGGTATGGTGGTGTTAGTACTACCTTAAAACTATATGATTATGTAGAAGCAGGAACATTACTTGGACAATGTGAGAACAATACGCTTTACTTAGTATATAAAAAAGATGGAAAAGTACTTGACTATCATGAATATATTTAAGAAAATTAACATCCATCCTTTTTTTTATCTTGTAATTATCATCTGCACAATGTCAGGTTTATTTAAAGAGTTTTTGATTTTTTTAAGTCTTATTATTGTACATGAACTTGGTCATATTTTAAATGCTTTATTATATAAATGGCAGATTGAAAAAATTGTTATTTTACCATTTGGAGGACTTACTATTTTTAATGAAAAAATAAATAGACCATTAAAAGAAGAATTTCTAATAACTATATCAGGACCACTTGCTCAAATAGGGTACTGCTATTTATTTAGAAATATCATAACCTATAATCATCTATTAGAAACTTTTAATAATAATTTACTGGTGTTTAATTTGCTTCCTATAATACCTTTAGATGGTTCAAAACTCTTAAACATTTTTTTATGTAAAATTTTCCCATTTAAAAAAACAATTGTAATAAATATCATTTTATCTGTTATAACAATTATTCTTTTTATAAGTAAAATAACATCATTAACCTTTGTTTTGATTTTATTTTTACTACTTAATAAAATAATTAATGAATACAAAATTCGTAATCATTTGTTTAATAAATTCCTTTTTGAGAGATATTTATATAATTTTAAGTTCAAAAAAATGAAATTTATTAAAAGTGATAATGTAGATAAAATGTATAAAGACTATCAACATGTATTTTATCAAAATAATAAATATATACAAGAAAAAGAACTAATTAGTAGAAAATATCGCTTGTAACCATTTGACTTATCAATAATAATATGGTAAAATTCATAAGTGTGTAGAAGCCTTTTTCTACAACCGCACAGAAAAGGTTAAAGCAATCGCACCTTAATGGCGAGTCTTAGAATGTAAGGAGGTAAAAAAATGAATGCAGTTATTGAAACTGGTGGTAAACAATATTATGTTAGTGAAGGTAGCGTAATTTATATTGAAAAAGTTGATGTCGAAACTGGTAAAGAAATCAAATTCGATAAAGTTTTAATGGCCAATGGTGTAGTAGGTCAACCTTATGTTGAAGCAACTGTTACAGGTACAGTTGAAAAACATGGTAAAACAAAAAAAATCAAAGTTTTTAAATATAATGCTAAAAAGAATTACCGCAGAACACAAGGTCATCGTCAACCTTATACTAAAGTAACAATTAAGAAAATAAGTGTAAAATAAATGATAAAAGTAAAAATTGCAAAAGATAAGATAATCCTTGAAGGACATGCATTTTATAGTACATATGGTAAAGATATTGTTTGTGCTTCTGTCTCATCAATTGCAACTACAACAATAAATGCTATTATAAGTATTGATAATAAAGCTATTACTTATAAAGTGGAAGACGCTTATCTTCAAATAAAAATTATTAAAAGAACAGATGTTGTAAATAAGTTAATAAATAATATGTTAGATTTATTTAAAACACTAGAGCAAGATTATCCAAAAAATATAAAAGTGATGGAGGTGTAGAAATGAAAATGATATTAAATATCCAATTATTCGCCCACAAAAAAGGACAAGGATCAACGCAAAATGGTCGTGATTCAATTGCCAAAAGACTAGGTGCTAAAGCTAGTGATGGTGAGTTTGTGACAGGTGGTTCGATTATTTATCGTCAAAGAGGCACTAAAATATATCCTGGTGTAAATGTTGGTCTTGGTAAAGATGATACTGTTTATGCTAAAATAGATGGTTATGTTAAATTTGAAAGACGAGGAAGTGATAAAAAACAAGTTAGTGTTTATGAGGCAAAGTAATTTGTCTTTTTTTGTATAAAAGGAGAGAAAAAAATGTTTATTGATGAAGTTGTTGTTGAATTAATAGCTGGTACTGGTGGTAATGGATGTATGGCCTTTAGGCGTGAAAAATTTGTTGCGATGGGTGGACCATTTGGTGGCAATGGTGGTAAAGGTGGCGACATTATTTTTAAAGTTGATGAAGGGCTTAATACATTAGTAGATTTAAGATATCAACGCATAATTAAAGCAGAGCGTGGTGCTCATGGTGAGGGTAAGGGCAAACATGGTAAAAATGCTCTTGATGTTGTTATTAAAGTGCCACCAGGAACGATTATAAGTGATTTTGATACTGGTTTGGTTATTGCTGATTTAACAAAGAATCATGAAGAAGAAGTAATTGCTCATGGTGGACGTGGTGGAAGAGGCAATATTGCTTTTGCTACTAGAAATAATCCTGCACCAAAATTTGCAGAAAATGGAGAACCTGGTGAGGTTAGAAAAGTAAAAGTTGAATTGAAACTTTTAGCTGATGTTGGTTTAGTAGGTCTACCTAGTGTAGGTAAATCAACAATAATTTCTAAAATCTCTTCTTCGAAGCCTAAAATAGCTGCTTATCATTTTACAACTTTAACGCCTAATTTAGGAGTTGTTAAAGTAGCTGAAAACAAGTCTTTTGTTGTTGCTGATTTACCAGGGCTTATTAAAGGGGCTTCCTTAGGCGAAGGTCTAGGTGATCAGTTTTTAAAGCATATTGAGCGAACAAGAATAATTGCGCATGTTATTGACATGAGTGGACTTGAGGGAAGAAATCCATATGATGATTATTTAACTATTAATAAAGAGTTAGAGGCTTTTAATCCGAAGATGATGCAAAAACCACAAATTATTATTGCTAATAAAATGGATATGCCTTCTTCTAAAGAAAATTTAGAATATTTTAAAACCAAAGTAAAACATAATATTTTTGAAATTTCAGCTTTAGAAGGTAGAGGATTAAATGCTATTATCAATGAATTAGCGCTTATGTTAGATAATATAAAAAAAGAACCTTTATATGAAAAGGAAAAGTTTGAAAGTCATGTTTTATATAAATTTGAAAGTGATGAAGACTTTAATGTGACGAAAGAGGGCAACATCTATGTTGTAAGAGGTAATAAGGTTGAGAAACTTCTTAAAATGACTAAATTTCAAACAGAGGAATCAGTTCTACGCTTTGCTAATAAATTAAAAAAGATGGGAGTTGATGCTAAACTAGAAGAAATGGGAATAGCAGAAGGAGATACTATTCGTATTTTAGATTTAGAGTTTGAATATAAAAAATAGTTAATTTAGAATTTTGTTTTTAAAATTATCATTTATTTGTAATTTACAAGTGTTATTTGGAAGCTCAAAGGTGTAATAAACGCCTTTTTTAGGCCAAATAATACGCCAAGGTTTAAAGTTTTTATAAATATATAGAACTTTATATGATTTATCAGTCATAACAATATCTAAGTTTTGAAAGCAAAAAAAAGTATGAATGCTGTTGCATTTAGGAAAACATATTATGAAATCTAGTTTTTTATGTTTAAACATAATTCCTGTTAATCTTTTAAAAAAAGTATTAAAGGTTTTGATTTCTAAATTCATCATTTTATCACCTTATTGTTTATAATAACACATTAAAATATGTTTGACAAATATATCTAATTGTTATAAAATGATATTAGTTAAATAGATGGGAGCTGTTAAAATGGGAAGACTTAATAGTAAAGGACAAGCACTAGTTGAATACTTGCTTATTATAGCTGTTATTAGTGTAGTAGTTGTTAGTATTGTGAAGCTATTAGGGGGATATTTACAGGATTCTATGACAAAGTCTTCTTGTCAACTTATAGGTGAAGTTTATGTTGAAGGAGCTAAACCTGGTGAAGGCAGATGCGAGCCTGCTGAGTAGTAATTATTATAAAGGAATAGAAATGACTATTCTTTTTTTTTGAATTGTGATATTATATAAATAGTAAATAATAGTTTAAAGATAAGGAGTTGTAGATTGTATGAAAATAAAGAATAGAAAAGATATTGCGTTTGCAAACCGTCAATACTGGGGGGGGGGTATACAGTTCTAGTATAGCTTTTACTTTGATAGAACTATTAGCGGTAATAGTAATACTGGCTGTAATTGCACTAATTGCAGTACCAATCACATTAAATATAATAGATAAAGCGAGAAGAAACAGTTTTAAAAATAGTTTAATGAATATGTTTAGGGCAGCTGAACTATATGAAGCTGAAAATAGTTTTATGGAACTTAATAGTGAAGGTGTAGAAGTAGGTCTTTTAGATATAAGTAATAAGAATAATTATACAGGGCGTATTATTCGTAATGAAGAAAATGAACTAACACTTGTAACAGTGGGCGATAAGCATTATTGTGCCAGTGGAACTTTAAATAATTTAGTTATAGGAAATGGAAGTTGTTTAGAAAGTGATACAACGGAAGCTTTTAATGTCGGAGTTAAAAACTATCAACTAGGAACAGATAAGATGAAGTTAGAGTTTAAAGCAA
>CAOJZR010000058.1 GCA_948466105.1 uncultured Bacillota bacterium
CTTTAGAAAAAGGCCAAAGTTTATATGTATATATTGGAGGAGCAAACAATGGAACTAACGGAGGTTATAATGGCGGTGGAAGTGGATATTCTTCAATAGGTGGCGGTGGAGCAACCGATATTAGATTAATTGGTGGTGATTGGAATGACACTAATGGTTTAAGATCAAGGATTATAGTAGCTGCTGGGGGAGTTTCTGGTGCATATGGTGGCGGACTTAAAGGAAATGATTCTATTCCTAATTCAACAGATTATAATGCCTATGTAGGTAAAGGTGCAAACCAGACATCAGGCGGTCCAGCACCAACAAAGTATTCTTCTGCTATAAGTAATGGAACAGCAGGTAGTTTCGGAATGGCTGGCAATGGTGGTAAAAGTAATGTGGAGTCTGGCGGGCTTGGAGGAAGTAGTGGTTACTATGGTGGCTCAGGAGCTAGTGGCGCTCAATCTGGTTCTTGGGGAGGCGGAAGTGGCTCATCATACATTTCAGGTCATACAGGATGTGTCGCTATAACATCATTAACTAATCAAACTCCAAAAAGTGGTTGTACAACAGGAACAACAGATAATAAATGCTCTATTCATTATTCAAACCATCAATTTACTAACACTAAAATGATAGATGGAAATGGTTATATTTGGACTAATGTAAAAGGTAGTCAAGAAAAAATACCTAATCCAAGTGGTGGCTATTATGATTTGGGTAAAAATAACCCTAGCAATGGTGCAGCTAAAATAACTTTAATTGCGTATTAATTAAAATATAGGGATTTTTGGTTTATGTATGATAATAAAGAGTAATATACTGGTTATAATATCTATATCAAAGCCAAAAATGGAAAAAATATATAAAAATAAAACATATCAAAATATTATAAATTGATATGTTTTTCTATAATAGCCGTTTTTCAAAAGACATTGACATACAAATGTATGTATGCTATAGTTATATAGAAATCAAAAAAATACCAAATTGGTATTTAAGCAGCTTTTTTAAAAGTTCTTAACTCTCTTGCACTAGTTCTAATAGTTACACCATCAATAGTAACTTTTTGTAAATTAGGCTTTTGTGCATGTCTTGTAGCCTTACAAGAGTGTGATCTAAGATTACCAAACAAAGATTTTTTACTTGTTACTTTTTTTGCCATAAAAATCCTCCTTTTTTTGTTTATCATTACATAACTTTATCATATTATTTTAAATAAGTCAATTATTTTAAAGAAAATAGAAATATATAAGGAATCGAGATGATATTATGAATTATACTCCATTTTATATTAAAACAGAAAATAGTCTTTTGGAAAGTATGATTAGAATTGATGATCTTATAACTTTTGCTTTAAAAAATAACTTGCAAACATTGACTATTACAGATAATAATTTATATGGAGCTCTTGAATTTTATAATAAATGTCAAATGCATAATATAAAACCAATAATAGGTTTAGAATTAACTTTAATTAATAAACAAATAGTACTTTATGCGATGAATTATGATGGTTACCAAAACCTATTGAAATTAAGTACAATTATGCAAGAGACACAATTAGATTGTTTACAATTGAAAGCATATAGTGAAAACTTAATTTGTCTTCTCCCTTATGATGCCTTAGAATTGTATGATGAATTAATAAATAATTTTAAATATATTTATAAAACTTATAGTAATGAAGAAGAAAAAAAACAATTAAATGTTTCTAATATAATATATATGAAAAAGATTTTATATTTAGACGCAAGTGATAGTCAGTATCTTCCATATTTACACGCTATTAAAGTAGGTAAAAGTGTTGATGATATTAAAATAACAGAAAATTATCAGTTATTTTTAGATACAAATGATTTAGAAAATAATCAAAAAATAGCAGATTTATGTAACTTAGAAATAAAAAAACATCAAGATTTATTACCTATTTATGAATGTCCTAATAATTTAGATACATTTACTTATTTAAAACAATTATGTATAGAGGGATTAAAAAAACACTTTGGAAATAGTGTAGCTAGTATTTATCAAGAAAGACTAAAATATGAACTTAGTGTCATAAATAAAATGGGTTTTTGTAATTATTTTTTGGTTGTATGGGATTATGTTAAATTTGCTAAGAACAGTGGTATTTTAGTTGGCCCAGGTAGAGGTAGTGCAGCAGGTAGTTTGGTTGCTTATTTACTTGATATAACTACAATAGATCCAATTGTTTATAATCTTATTTTTGAACGTTTCTTAAATCCAGAACGTATAACTATGCCTGATATTGATATAGATTTTGAATATACAAGACGGGAAGAGGTAATCAATTATTGTATAAATAAATATGGAAGTAAAAAAGTTGCACCTATTATTACTTTTGGAACTTTAGGAGCCAAACAAGTGTTACGTGATGTTGGAAAAACACTAGATATATCACTTTCCGATATTGATTATTTTACAAAATTATTTGATTCAAGATTAAAATTACAAGATAATGTACAAAATAATCCTCAAATAGCTGATTATTTAAAAATAAATGAACAATTTACCAAACTCTTTAAAATTGCTTTAAAGTTTGAAGGCTTAAAACGCCATACTTCTATTCATGCAGCAGGTATTGTTATGAGTCGTAATAACTTAGATGAAGTAATTCCACTTGTTAAAAATCATGATAATTTTTATCTAACTGGATATTCAATGGAATATTTAGAAGAACTAGGACTATTAAAAATGGATTTTTTGGCTTTAAGAAATTTGACACTAATTAAAGATGTTTTAGCAGATATTAGTAATTTAACTTTTGATTCTATTCCTTTAAATGACAAAAAAGCATTAGCTATTTTTACAAATGTAAATACAATTGGTATTTTTCAATTTGAGTCACAAGGAATGATGAATTTTTTAAGAAAATTTCGGCCAAATACATTTGAAGATATTTTTGCAGCTTTAGCTCTTTTTAGACCAGGTCCAATGGCTAATATTGATTCCTATATAAGACGGAAAAAAGGAATCGATAAAATTGATTATTTAGATTCATCTTTAGAAAATATTTTAAAATCAACTTATGGTATTATAATTTATCAAGAACAAATCATGCAAATAGCAAGTACACTTGCAGGCTATAGTTATGGTGAGGCTGATATTTTAAGACGAGCGATGAGTAAGAAAAAAGAAGATGTATTATTAAAAGAAAAAGACAAGTTTATAAAAGGGAGTATAGCTAAGGGCTATACTTTGGATCTAGCTACTAAGGTTTATGATTTGATTTTAAAGTTTGCCTCTTATGGATTTAATCGTGCCCATTCTGTAGCTTATGCCATGATTTCCTATAAAATGGCATATTTAAAAGCCTATTATCCAGCTTTTTTTATAAAAAATTTATTATCTATGGTTATTGGTAGTGAAGGAAAGACCAAAGAGTATATTTATGAAGCTAAAAAAAACAATATTTCTGTTTTAACGCCTAATATAAATATTAGTACTAATGATTATATTATAAATAATCAAAATATTGTCTATCCATTAACAGGAATTAAAAATGTTGGCTATATGGTTGTAAATACAATTTTAGAAGAAAGAGAAAAAAGACAATTTAAAGATATTTTTGATTTTGTTATTAGGTGTTATGGTAAAAGTGTTAATAAAAAAGCTATTTTGAGTTTAATTTATGCAGGTTGTTTTGATATTTTTGGTTTTAATAAAAAAACGCTTGTGAATAATTTAGATGCCATTATTAACTATAGTGAAATAGGTGAACTTTTAAGTGATGAAGAAACCTTAAAACCTATGATAACAATTGAACAAGAGTATGATAAAAAAACACTTATGGAAAAAGAATTAGAGGTTTTTGGCTTTTATTTAGGTAATAATCCAATAATTGATTATAAAGCTAAATATGATAATATTGTTGATTTAAATAATATTGAGTTATTTTTTGATAAAATAATTGAGACAATCGTTTATGTAGATCATATTAAGGAAATTACAACTAAAAAAAATGAGAAAATGGTTTTTATTACAGGAAGTGATGAAATTAGTAGTGTTGATGTTGTTTTATTCCCACGTGTATATAGTAAATATAACATTAAAAAAGGTAATATTTTAAAACTAAAAGCTCATGTTGAAAAAAGATACGATAAGTATCAATTAGTTGTAAATGATTTAAAAATATTAGAATAAAACTTTTGCTTTTATTATTTTTTAATATATAATAGAAGTAGGAGATGATAATGATGACATTAGTAATTATGGCAGCTGGAATGGGCAGCCGATATGGTGGGTTAAAACAAATTGATCCTGTTGGTAAACACGGTGAATTTATTATTGATTATTCAATATATGATGCTAAAATGGCAGGTTTTAATAAAGTTGTATTTATTATAAAAAAAGAAAATTATGATATTTTTAAAGAAACGATTGGCAAAAGAATTGAAGATAAAATCCAAGTTGAATATGCATTTCAAGATGTAAATGATGTTCCACCTTTTGTTAAAATACCAGAAAATAGAGTAAAACCGTGGGGAACTGTGCATGCGATTTTAGCTTGTAAAGATATTGTTAAAGAGCCATTTGTGGTAATAAATGCTGATGATTTTTATGGAAGAAATCCATTTATATGTATGAAAACTTTTTTAGAAACAAGTAAAGAAGGCGAATATGCTATGCCAGGCTATATTTTAAAAAATACAATTAGTTTAAATGGTAGTGTAGCTCGTGGATGTTGTGAAGTTGTAGATGGCTATTTAAAAACAGTTACAGAACATAAGCAAATTCAAAAAAATGGTAATGAAATTCAATATTTTGAAGATGATAAATGGACAACTTTGGACGAAAATACAATTGTATCAATGAATATGTTTGCTTTTATGCCTGATATTTTTGATAAATTTGAAAATTGTTTTAATGATTTTATGAAAGAATCTGATTTAGAAAAATCAGAATGTTTATTATCAAATGAATTAGGTAATCTTTTAAATAAAGGATTATGTAGTATAAAGGTAATTAACACTGATGCAGTATGGTTTGGAGTAACGTATAAAGAAGATAAACAAGATTTTGTAGCTGCTATTAATGAGCTGATTGAAAAAGGCGTTTATAAAGAAAATTTATGGAGTTAAAAAACACTTATGGTGTTTTTTTGTTATTAAAGATTATATTTATATAAGAAAGGAAGCAATATTCATATACTTGTATTTTTAGTGAAAATATAGTAAACTATTAAATAGTAAACAATAGTTAAAACTTAAGGAGTAAGATAGTATATGAAAATAAAG
>CAOJZR010000059.1 GCA_948466105.1 uncultured Bacillota bacterium
AGTGTTTTTTTAAATTTGGTATATGTACCTTTGATTACTTTTATAGTTTTTCCATTAGTACTTATAACATTTATTATAAATCCTTTGATTGTTATTTTAAATCCTATAACTCAAATATTAGAAGTTACAAGTATATATTTTAGTAAAATGACTTTTTTAACGTTTACCTTTCATCATTTACCTTTTTGTGGAGTAATTATGTATTATGTTATAATTACCTATATTCTTTATAAATTAAGCTATCAAAAATATCAGTTCTTAATAATTTTAATAATAGTTTTATGGGTACATAATAACATTTTACTTTTTAATAAATATCCTATTATAATCATGCAAGATGTCAATCAAGGTGACTCTACTATTATTATCACTCCTCATAGTACAAGTGCTGTTTTAATAGATACTGGTGGTAACATTGGTGATTATAGTCTTAGTCATAACGTTATAATCCCTACATTAAAAGCTCATGGCATCAAAAAAATTATTTCTTTAATTATTAGTCATGGGGATATGGATCATGCTAAAGAAGCTTTAACATTAATGGATTATTATAAAATAGATAATATTATTTTAAATAGTAAAAGTGATACACCTTTAGAAAAAAAGATTATTAATAAAGCCCAAAGTAAAAAAATAAATTGCTTAAAAGTAATTAAAAAAAAACTGAAAATTAATAAACAAACATTTTATATTTACAGTAATTCTTTCGCTACTAATGAAAATGAAAATAGCTTAATTGTGTATACAAAATTAAATCAAAAGAATATACTATTTATGGGAGATGCTGGAATAGAGAGTGAAAATGTTTTTTTAAAGGAATATAATTTAGTAAATGTGGATATACTAAAAGTAGGACATCATGGGAGTAAAAACAGTAGTAGTCTAAAGTTTATTAATAAAATAAAACCCCACATCTCATTAATATCAGCTGGAGTAAATAATCAGTTTAATCATCCACATTCAGAAGTTATTAACATATTAACTAGTGTAGATAGTAAAATATATCAAACTAATAAGCATGGAATGATTAAACTAATTTTAAAGGATAAAATAACTGTTGTTTATAATAGCACGCTACAGCAATAGCGTTTATATATAGATGAAAGAGCTTAATGCTCTTTCTTTTGTTAAAAAAAAATCTATATATCATAGATATTTATACCATATTTATTATTTAAAGAATCTAAAAATAGAGGATGTTTTAATGGTTTGTAAGCGAGAATGCCAAAAGCAATATATATACATATAATTAAAACAATAGCTAAAAAATCTAAGTTTTTATGCTCTTTACATTGTAGTAGATGATAACTAATATATTGTGAAGCTAAAAATACTATAAAAAGTAGTCCTATACTGAAAAACATGTTTTCACCAATTACATTATAAATTGGTATAAAAATAGTTAAGTAAACGGCAATACTAAGCAAGGAAAGACAAAAAGTCTTAAATAGATAATTAGTTACATGAATATTATACTTTTTAAATAAAATAATTTCAAAAATAGCTATTATCATCATATTAGTAAATATTATCTTCATATGTTCAAAAATACTTTCATTAACAGGAAAGAAAATAGCACTTATTGTATGAGGAAACCATTTATATATAAAATGCGTTAAAAAGGAAAGCATACATAGACCAATAAATGAACCAATTTTTATTTTTTTAAGCACAAATTTCACCTCTTATAATAATAATATACTACAAATTAAGTAAATTATTAGAAAAAAAACAATAATTTTGTCATAAAAAAAAGGAAAAAAGAAAAAAATGTTGTATATTATTATTAGGGAGTACGATTTTATGGAAAAACTAACCGAAGAGCAAATAAGAGAAGTTAGGCAAAGTGTTGATATAATTGATGTTGTATCTAGTTATATGCCACTAATTCCTAAAGGAAAAAATTATTTTGGTGTTTGTCCTTTTCATGATGATCATTCACCTAGTATGAGTGTTTCTAAAGATAAACAAATCTATACTTGTTTTTCATGTGGTGCTAGTGGGAATGTTATTAATTTTGTCATGGATTATGAACATATAAGTTTTCTAGAAGCAGTAAAAAAACTCTCATTAGTTGGTGGTATTGATATCAATATAAATGTAGCTACACCAATAAAACAACATAGTGTTTTATATGACATTTATGAATTGAGTATAAAACTTTATCAAAATAATTTAAATACTAAAGAAGGACTATTAGCTAAAGAATATTTAAAACAGCGAAATATTGATGAAGAGATTATAAAAGTCTTTGGAATTGGACTAGCTTTAAAAAATCATGATTTATTAACCAAAATGCTTGTTAAAAAAAAATATAGCGAAAAAGATATCATAAATAGTGGTTTAGTTATTAAAACCAAAAGCGGATTAGCAGATATTTACTATAATCGAATTATGTTTCCACTGAGTAATCTTGATGGACAAACTGTTGGTTATAGTGGACGTATCTATAATGGTGAAGATATATCTAAATATGTCAATACCAAAGAAACAGAAATTTTTAAAAAAGGAGAACTTCTTTTTAATTACCATCGGGCTAGAGATGAAGCAAGAATGCAAAATAGAGTAATTGTTATGGAAGGTTTCATGGATGTTATACGAGCTTATACAGTTGGTATTAAAAATGTTGTAGCTACTATGGGAACTGCGGTTACTAAAAAACAAGCTGGTCTAATTAAACGAATGGCTAAAGAAATTATTCTTTGTTTTGATGGGGATACAGCTGGTGCTAAAGCCACATCTAGCTGTATAGATCTTATGTTGGAATTAGGTGTAAATCCTAAAATCGTTCGTTTAGAAGATAATTTAGATCCAGACGAATATATAACTAAATATGGTAAGCAAAGCTTTTTAGATAAAATAGAAAAAGCTATAAATATTATTGATTTCAAGACTAGTTATTATCGCCATGATAAAGATATGAATAATAATGAAGATATGGCTAAATATGTTAGTGATGTTATTAATGAAATATCTAAAATTGATGACGATGTTTATCAAGAATTAAGTTTAAATAAACTTAGTAAAGAAAGTGGTCTAGATATTGCTTTTTTGAAAAGTAAATTAAAAAAGAATATTAAACCAGCA
Source organism: uncultured Bacillota bacterium (assembly GCA_948466105.1). GTDB lineage: Bacteria > Bacillota_I > Bacilli_A > RF39 > UBA660 > CAOJZR01. The sequence goes on from CAOJZR010000059.1 coordinate 3,088, forward strand.
AGTATTAAAAAAACAAAAAAAGAAGTAACTGTTATTAGTAAATATCAAAAAGCTGAACAAAATTTAATCTTTTATATGTTAAGAAGTATAGAAGTGATAAAAATGTATAATGTAAAAATAGTATATATGCCAACACCAGTCTACCAAAGATTAGCTTGCCATATAAGCTATTATTATAAAACATATAAAAGTTTAGAAATAGCAGATTTAATTACATCTTTAAATAATAATGAAGAATTAAAACAAGCTTTAAATAGTATTTTATCTCTTAATTTAAAAGAAGAGTACACTAAAGAAGAGATAAATGATTATATAAATGTTATTAAAGAATATAGTATAAATCATGAGAAAAAAAAATTATTAGAAGCTATGAAAAAAGAATCCGATCCTTTAAAAAAAGCAGAGATTGCAGAAAAAATGCGCCATTTAATATTAGAAAATAATGAGGAGTGATATTATGTTTAATGAAATGAAAAGTTTTGAAGAAAGAAAAAATGAATTAGTAAAAAAGGGAAAAGAAAATGGTTTTATTACTTATGAAGAATTAGCTAATGCTTTAAAAGGTCTGGATTTAGATAGTGATTCTTTAGATGATTTATATAATGTGTTCAATGAAAATAATATTGCCATTGTATCCGAAGATGATGACGATTCTAGTAATTCATCAATTTTACTAGATGATAATACTTTAACTAAAGATTTAACCATCAATGATCCTGTAAGAATGTATTTAAAAGAAATAGGTCAAATAAAATTACTAACAACAGAAGAAGAACTAGAATTAGCAGATCGTATTAAAGCTGATGATCCTGAGGCTAAATCTATTCTTGCTGAGGCAAATTTACGATTAGTAGTTAGTATAGCAAAACGCTATGTTGGAAGAGGAATGCTTTTTCTTGATTTAATTCAAGAAGGTAATATTGGTCTTATGAAAGCAGTTGAAAAATTTGATGTTACTAAAGGTTATAAATTTTCAACTTATGCAACATGGTGGATTAGACAAGCTATTACAAGAGCGATAGCCGATCAAGCTAGAACTATAAGAGTACCAGTTCATATGGTTGAAACAATTAATAAACTAGCTCGGGCTCAAAGACAATTGACTTTAGAATTAAATCGTGAACCAACAGAAGAAGAATTAGCTAAAAAGATGAATATATCAGTTGATAAAATAAGAGATATTTATAAAATAAGTCAAGAGCCAGTTAGTTTAGAAACACCTATTGGCGAAGAAGATGATTCGCATTTAGGTGATTTCATTAAAGATGAACGTAATATGAGTCCAGAAGAGTATGCAACTAATGAAATGCTTAAAGATGAAATAGCCGAAGTTTTATTAACTTTAACTGAACGTGAAGAAAAAGTTATTCGTCTTCGTTTTGGTTTAGAAGATGGCAAATCGAGAACACTAGAAGAAGTTGGTCAAATGTTTGGAGTTACTCGTGAACGTATTCGTCAAATTGAAGCTAAAGCTTTACGTAAATTAAGACATCCATCACGTTCACGCAAATTAAAAGATTATATGGGTGAATAATGTTAGCTAAAAGATTAAAACAAATTGCTGAAATGGTCAGTAGTCCTTCAATTATAGATGTTGGCTGTGATCATGCTTTATTAGACATTTACTTAACTAAAAAAGGTATAACATGTACTGCAACTGATATAAGTAGTAAAGTAATCGAAAAAGCTAAGGCCAATATTGCTAAGGAGAATTTAACTGATAAAATAAAGCTCATATGTACACCAGGCTTGGAAAATGTGAAAATTAATATCAATGATACTATTGTTATATCAGGAATGGGCACAAGTACAATTTTAAATATTTTAGATATTAAAATTGATAATCAACTTGTTATATCGTCTAATAATGATCTTTATAAACTAAGGAAAGAGATAGTAGCTAAAGGTTATTATATTAGTGATGAGAAGATAGTATTAGAAAAAAAAATTTATTATGTTATTATCAAATTTATAAAAGGTCATAAAAAGTATACTTTTAAAGATCTTTTTTTAGGACCTATAGCTAAAAAGGATAAAAATTATTGCCAATATATTCATAACAAATATCAAAATATTTATATACAAATAAAAAAAGGCAATTTAAAAAATCGATTAGAACTTTTAAAAATACTATATATAA
>CAOJZR010000060.1 GCA_948466105.1 uncultured Bacillota bacterium
CAAGTGAGATAGTTACAATTGAGGTAAGTAAAATTGATACCACAAACCCTATTATACCTGTTTTAGATATAGATACAACAGAGGTAAATGCTAGCTCTATAACAGCTAATTACATTGACAGCAATGAATTGGGAAGAATAAAAAAATATACCTGTCATTTTGGATTAACAGAAGATGCTTTAGTAAATCAAAGTGAAGTAAATACTCCAACTTGTACATTTAATAATTTAGATTCAATTAAAACTTATTATTTTCAAATTTGTGCCACAAGTTATGTTGATAAAACAAGTTGTTCTATTGTTGACTCTAAAAAAACAAGTGAATTAATTTTTACATATGATTATAAGGGCGTAGAGCAAAAGTTTACAACACCATTAAAGGGAACCTATAAAATGGAATTATGGGGTGCTCAAAATGGCAGCTATGTATCAGGAACTATTGATTTACAAGCCAATCAAGATTTGTATATTTATGTTGGCAATTATGTGCCATTAACAGTAACTACAGCTGGCTATAATGGTGGTGGTACAGGTATTAGCAAAGGCAATTATTCATCAACTGGTGGCAGTGGCGCAACTGATATTAGACTAGTTGGTGGAGCTTGGAATGATGTTGTTGGCCTTCGCTCACGCATTATAGTAGCCGCAGGTGGTTCTAACTTAAAAAATGTTACAGGTGGCTTGGATGGTGCTCCAGGTGGTGGGTTAACAGGCTATGATGGTCGTGATTCTACGGTTGAACATGCTAATATTGCTGGTAAAGGAGCAAGTCAAACTGCAGGTGGTGATTTGCCTAGTCATTCAGATGGTACACTTAATGATAGTGTTCGTGGTTCCTTTGGTAAAGGCGGTAATGGTGGCGAAGCGCTTAGTAATGGCGGCGGCGGAGGTGGCAGCGGCGGTTATTATGGTGGTGGTGGAGCTGGCGGCGGCGGCAGTGGCGGTTGGCCAGGTGGTAGTGGTTCATCATATATTTCAGGTCATACAGGTTGTGTAGCGATAACATCACAAACTGATCAATCACCAAAGACTGGTTGTACAACTGGAACAACTGATAATGCTTGCTCACTGCATTATTCAGGCTATAGATTTACTAATACAGTAATGATTGATGGCAAAGGCTATAATTGGACTAATGTCAAAGGCTCAAAAGGATTGATTCCTAATAGAGAAGGTGGTTTCCATGAATTTGGAGATAGCTATGAAAATTCGGCAAATGGTTATGTAAAAATAACTTTAATTGCTTATTAAAAGCCATATATTGGCTTTTTTTGTGGTAAAATAAAAGAGGTGAGATTATGATTAAACAAAAGTTAGCTTTAGTTCCTAATAAACCAGGCTGTTATCTTATGAAAAATAAGGATGGGGTTATTATTTATGTAGGTAAAGCTAAAAAATTAAAAAACCGTCTTAGCTCTTATTTTCGTGGAACACATACTGGTAAAACAGCAAAATTAGTAAGTGAAATTGTTGATTTTGAGTATATGGTGGTTGATAGTGAAACCGAAAGCCTAATTTTAGAAATAAATTTAATAAAAAAATACGATCCTAAATATAATATTTTACTTCGTGATGATAAAAGTTATCCTTATATTGAATTAACGCAAGAAGAAGTGCCTCGCTTGCAAATTGTAAGAAATATTAATCGAAAAAAAAATCATGATTATCTGTTTGGTCCTTATCCTAATGTAACAGCTGCTAAAGCAAGTTTAGCTTTATTAAATCGTATGTATCCTCTTAGGAAATGTACTAATTATCAAAAAAGGCCCTGTCTTTACTATCACATTGGTGAGTGTCTAGGTTATTGTAACAATAAAGTTGATAAAAAAGCCATCCAAGAAATGAAAGAACAAATTTTAAAATTTTTACGAGGTGATCATAGTTTAATAACTGAAAAGATAACACAAGAAATGAATGAAGCTTCTATAAACTTAAATTATGAAAAAGCAATGGAGTTAAAAGAATTATTAGATTATATAACTATAACTTTAACTAAACAAAAAGTAGAAATTCATGATAATCTTTCGCGTGATATTTTTGGCTATTATGTTGATAAAGGTTATCTTAGTATTCAAGTGTTTTTTATAAGAGGTGGGAAAATTTTAGAAAGACATTCAAGTATTTTTCCATTAATAGATGAAATTGATGAAGAATTGACAAGGTATATTGCTAAATTCTATGATAAAAATTTTATTATTCCAAAAGAAATTTTAGTACCTGATCTTACTGATGCTAAACTTTTAGAAAATTATTTAAAAACAAGTGTTAAAGTTCCTATTAAAGGTATTAAACATAAACTTGTTTTAATGGCAAGTGATAATGCACAAATAGCACTTAATGAAAAGTTTGAATTAATAAAACGCAACGAAGAAAGAACAGAAATTGCTAATGAAGAATTGGCGCAAATATTAAATTTATCTAAATTAGATAGAATTGAAGCATTTGATAATTCAAATCTGTTTGGAACTTTTAATGTATCTGGGATGGTAGTATTTACAGGTGGATTACCTAATAAAAATGAATATCGCAAGTTTAAAATAAGTGTTGATAAAAATGATGACTATGGTACAATGCGTGAGGTTATATATCGTAGATATTTTCGTGTTTTGATGGAAAAATTAGAAAAGCCAGATTTAATTATTGTTGATGGAGGAATTGGACAGATGCATGTCGCTAGAGAAGTTTTAAAAGAACTAAATTTAAATATTCCTGTGGTTGGTCTTAAAAAAGATAATCATCATGCAACAGAGGCGTTACTTGCTTTTGATCCTATTGAAGAAGTTAAAATTGATAAAAAAAGTAATTTGTTTTATTATTTAGAACGAATTCAAGATGAGGTTCATAACTTTACGATTAGTTATCATAAACAAATAAGAAGTAAAGGTAGTTTATCGAGTATTCTTGATAATATTGAAGGAATAGGTGATAAAAGAAAAAAAATGTTATTAAAAAAGTATAAAACGATTGTTAAAATTAAAGAGGCTAATATTGATGAATTAAGTGAAATAATTCCTAAGAATGTTGCTATTAATTTGCTTGATTTTTTAAAGCAAAGAGATCAAAGTGATAATGGATAGATTTGTCAAATGTAGTCGATGTTTTTAGTGGAAAGCAAAATTCTCTTTTCTTTTATATTAATATATGATATAATAAAATTACTTAAAAGGAGACGTTAGATGAAAAATAAACCTTGTATAAAAAGTATAGTATTAGTAGTGTGTCCATGTATACTATTACTAGTGATAATAGGTGTTGTTAAAATACGTTTAGCGCAAAAAACTTTAGCGCTTCATGAGACATATAAAATTGTACAAGTTGCTAGACGCTATTTTGTCGAAAGTAAATTAGATAGTAAGTTAAAATTGGGAAGACTTGAGATAACTAATGAGGCTTTGGCCATAAAGGGAAGTCAGCCTAAAGAAGGTTTGATTATTATTGATGATGATGGTAATATTAGTGGAAATGTTACTTATTTGGGCTATAAGTTTTATTTTTGTAATGATGAGGTAAGTACTAAAAAAATTAATACTAATTGCCCATTAGGTGAAATTAGTGAAAATAAGCCAACTATCCCATTATTGAAAGAAACTAATATTACTAATACTACTTTAGAGGCTCTTTATGGTGAAGCGATAGCAGAAAGTGGAATCAAAGAGTATACATGCTACTATGGAGAAGACAAGGATAATTTAGTTGAAGGTGAAAAAAATAACAATGCACAATGTTTATTTAAACATTTAAAGCCAACGACTATGTATTATTATAAAATATGTGCTACCTCAAATGCTAATAAGATAAGTTGTTCTAATGTTTCAAAAGTAGAAACATATGAATATATCTTACCAGACTATGTTCTTAATCTTTCTAATATGTGTCTTTTGACAAAAAAAGGGTGCAGTGAGGAAGATGTAAAAAAGGGTATTAAAATGGATGTTAAGGTAAATGCAAAGGAAACATATGGTTTTTATGTTATAAATAATCATCATGAAACTATAGATCTTATTATGGAAAAAAATTTGGTAGATAAGGAAACTTTCTATAATAAAAACAATGATAATCGTTATGGCCCACAAACGATATTAAAAACTTTAGCAACTGTAACAAGTGAGTGGACTAATATTCCTATAATTATAGATTATATTTATGATGGGGTTGGAAGAGATTATACTGGTAAAAAAGGTGATTATGGTTATTTAGCCTTAGATATTAAAAATAGTGTTATGACACTTAAATTAAATAAAGATTATGGTAGGGATTTAGTCATTAAGCCGACTACGAAAGCCCGATTACTTACAATAGAGGAAAGTTATAACTTAGGATGTACACGCGAATTGGGGAGTTGTCCTGCGTTTTTATATCAAAATTTATCAGGATTAAATACTAATCAAGAACCATTTGGTTATTGGCTTTTAAGTGTTAATGGTGCCAATCCACTTAGTGCTTGGAATATTACTTATAGTGGTGATACTGCTTTAAATAATGTTAATTATGGAACAATTAATGGTATTCGTCCTGTAATTACAATTCCTAAGGTAAATGAAAGAAGTTGATTATGTGAATATACCTAATTTAAAAGAAGCAAGGCAAAGAACAAAAAGGGAAGTGTTGATTAAAACTAATGCGTATATTGTTAATGAACATCTTCAAGGGTTAGGTCAAGGTAAAAAATATTTTGTTAAAACATATGGCTGTCAAATGAATGAACATGATAGTGAGAATATAAAGGCTATTTTAGAAGATATGAGTTTTACTGAGACAGACAGTATGGAAAAGGCTGATTTGATTTTATTGAATACTTGTGCGATTCGTGAGAATGCACATAATAAAGTATTTGGTTATTTAGGTAGAATTAAGCATTTAAAGGAAACTAAGCCTTCTTTATTGGTTGGTTTATGTGGATGTATGGCCCAAGAGGAACATGTTGTTAATGAGATTATAGCTAAATATCGTTGGTTAGATATTGTATTTGGTACTCATAATATATATAATTTACCTAATATTTTGAATAAAGCTATTAGTAAGCAAGCTTTAGAGGTTGATGTATATAGTATTGAGGGAGATATATATGAAAATATTCCTGTTAAAAGAGATAGTAAGTATAAGGCATGGATTAATATTATGTATGGATGTGATAAGTTTTGTACCTATTGTATTGTACCATATACTAGAGGTAAGCAAAGAAGTAGAACAAAGGATTATATTA
>CAOJZR010000061.1 GCA_948466105.1 uncultured Bacillota bacterium
GTTATGAACCAATTAAAATAACAATAGATGGCTTTATTCCAAAAAGTTTTTTAAGTATTACTGCTACACCACTTACACCATAAACCAAATCGCTTGGAAGGATAAAAACATTAAAAGCAACAGCTACTAAAAAAACGCCTAAAAGAAACTGACTATAGCGAACTAGTAAATCTTTTTTGTATATATCTTTAATTATCTGTGTATTATTCTTTTTTTTAAACATTTTTTATCCCCTTTAAATTATCATTTATAAATATATCTATATCACCATCTAAAACTTTATTCACATTATTTTCTGATGTGTTAGTACGATGATCTTTTACCAATGTATAAGGACACATAGTATAAGTTCTAATTTGTGAACCAAAATTAATATCTAGATTGTCTTTCTTAAATTCATCTACTGTTTGTTGTTGTTTTTGAACTTCCAATTGAAATAATTTACTTTTTAAAATGTTTAAAGCTTGTTCTTTATTTTGAATTTGACTTCTCTCATTTTGACATGTAACAACTATTTTGGTTGGTAAATGTGTAATTCTTACAGCACTATCAGTAGTATTAACCCCCTGGCCGCCACAGCCACTACTACGATAAACATCTATTTTGATATCTTTATCAGCTATGGTGACGTTTACATCACTATCTAATCTAGGAATAACCTCCACAGAAGCAAATGATGTATGTCTTCTTTTACCACTATCAAAAGGTGAAATTCGAATTAAACGATGAACACCCTTTTCACTTTTTAAATATCCATAAGCATTTATTCCTTTTACAATAAAGGTCACACTTTTAAGACCAGCTTCATCGCCTATTTGCTCATCAACTAATTCTAACTTATAGTTTTTCTTATTACACCATCTTTGATACATTCGATATAACATACTTGCCCAATCGCAACTCTCTGTTCCCCCTGCACCAGGATGGATTTCCACAATAGCATCTTTTTTATCATAAGGTTTGTTTAATAAAAAATCTATTTCTAATGTTTCTAGTGCTTCTTTTATTAATTGAATATTAGTTTCACATTCTTTTTTCAGATTTATATCTTCTTCTTCTTTTAAATATTTAGCAATATCTATGTTGTTATTAATATTATCAATTAAAGTTAAAGTACTATTTTTTTTCTTTTGTAAATTGTTTAAACTATTAATTACTTCTTCGCTTTTATTACGATTATTCCAAAAATCAGGCGCATTAGTTAATGTTTCTAATCTTTTAATTTCTTTATCTATATTCTTTTCTTCAAAGTGACCTCCATAAATCTGTGGCCCTTTTTAAGAAAGCTTGATATACATTTATTATCTCATATATTTCCATGTTAGCCTCCCTATAATTAATTATAACATGTAAAAGGAGATACTGGCAACTTAAAAATTGTGAAAGTAAAATTATGTTTTTAAAAATAAAGGAATAATATTTAAATATTTTTTTATACAAAAAAATTTCTAAACTTATTCTTTAAAAACTTTTTTATTTATAAGCAACTCTTATTCTATTAAATACTTTTTGTTTTAAAGACAACCACTTTTCCTTTTTCAACTGTCTAAGGCGAATATCGGTTAAAGATTCTTGCATCCATTTAGGACATTCACTGATTTCAACAAATAAATTATTTAAAAAGTGTTCTATATTATTTTCTACTAAAGCTTTAACTAAAAGTGCTTTACAATTTACTATATAAGGTTGTTTTTGATAATCACAATTAATATTTACTTCTAAAATTGATTCTTCACTAAAAATTGATATAACATTAACAATAATGCCTTCATACGTAATCTTAACTTTAAAAATAGGCTCTAGACTATCAATTTGTTTTTCTTCATATAGGAAAGGACTATATAAAGTATACTCATCATAGATATGTGTTAATGAACTTTTAACTAACGAAAAAACCTGTTCACAACGCTTAGAACAATTATTAGTTAAAATTAATGTACCATTTTCTTTTTTTATTAACATTTTTTCATAACTAGAAACATCTTTGACATTATCTGTATAATCTACTTCAAATTGTTTTTTTTCATTAAATCCCCTAATAATTATACTAGCTGAATTTTTTTCATTTTTAACAATTCTATTTAATTTAAGTGTAGAATCAATACTTAAGTTCTCATATTTATAATACTGCTCTTTTAATAAAGACATAACATCACTTAAAGCAACAGCATTACTTGCACTACAATTTTCGTTATTTAAAACTTTATTTACTCTATTGAGAACTTCACTAATACTTACTGATTTTTCAATCATTTTTTACCACCCTTACTGTTTATATTCAACACACTTATCAACAACTTCATAATTATAGAAATCATTAGTAACTGTTACTTTAACAAACATTGTTAAATCAATTGGTTTATTAGTTGTTATATCTTTTAAATCTCTTGTCAAATAATCTTCATCACTTAATTTTTGCAATGACAAACAAAAAACATTACCATTTATTTTAGGAAAAGCATTTTTATTATTATCAACATATAAATCAGCTGATGTTTTAATTAAAGTAGCTGTTGCTTCACTAAGTGTTGTTTTAGTTGCTTTAATTCTATTTATAAGTGGGGGAATAGCTAACATAGTAATAAGTCCTAAAATTAAAATAACACCTAATAATTCTACTAATGTAAATCCTTTTTTCATTTTATCACAATCCTCAACTATAATTATAACAAAAAAAAAAAAAAACAACTAGTTGTTTTCTTCATTTTGTTTAATAACTTCTTTATTTTTATATGTACCACAAGATGGACATACTCTATGTGGTTTTACACTTCCACCACATTTTGGACAAGTAGTAACAGCATTTTCGCTTATTTTATAATGTGTTCTACGCATTCTACCACGTGTTTTACTAACTTTTCTAAATGGAACAGCCATTTTTACACCTCTTTCTTATAATAAATCTTTTAGTTTTTCTAATTCTAGACTCTGTTTTTGATCTGGTTTGGTTATAACTTTCCAACCATCACCACTTAAAGTACATCTAGAAGCTTCTTCACTAACAACCCGAATGGGAATTTCCATTAATATATTTTCCCATATTATTGGTAAAATATCAATAGTATTTTCGCTTTTTTTTAGAAAAATACCTATTTCTTCAAATAATTCATATATATCACCTTCTATATCTACATTAAAGGGATATAAAACTGGTTTTAGAGTAACAGCGCAAGGTAAAGACATTTCACCTTTTATTTGAAGTGTTAAAAATAAATCATCTAATACTCTTTTAATACTACCTACAACTATAACCTCACTAATAGAAATAATTTCGGTTGTTTTTAAAACTTCTTCTTTTATTTTGCAAGTTGAATTTATTTCAATATAATTTTTACTACCATTTATAAGTTTAGATATATCTACATGCATTTTCTTCACCATTAATAATATATCATAAAATAATGCTTTTTTCAAATTATGTGCTATAATGGGAATATGAAAAGTGTTGGTATTATTGTTGAATATAATCCCTTTCATAATGGGCATTTATATCAAATTGAGATGATTAAAAAAAAATTTGGAGATTGTTTTATTATTGCAGTCATGAGTGGTAATTTTACTCAAAGAGGAGATAGTAGTATTATTGATAAATGGGATAAGACGAAAAGTTGTCTTTCTTTTTGTGATTTAGTAATTGAACTACCATTCGCCTTTACAATACAATCTGCTGATTTTTTTGCCAAAGGAGCTATTGAAATATTAAAGCATTTACAAGTTGATTATCTTGTTTTTGGGAGTGAAAGTAATGATATTGCTTTTTTAACTAAATTAGCTGAAACACAACTAACTAATAAAGAATATGAAAAAACTGTTAAAAAATACTTAAACGAAGGTTTTAATTATCCAACTGCTTTAAATAAGGCTTTAACTTATATAATGGGAGAAAGTATTTGTTATCCTAATGATATTTTAGGTCTTTCTTATATTAAAGAAATTATTAAGCAAAATGCTAATATTAAACCCTATTGTATAAAAAGAACTAATAATTATCATGATGTACATATAACAGGAACTATTAACAGTGCTTCTAGTATAAGAGAAGGACTAAAAAATAATATATCAATTAAACAACAAGTTCCAACAACTACTTATGAGTTATTGAATAAAGAGCATATTTTTATTGATGCTTATTTTAGTTATTTTAAATATAAGGTTTTAAGTAATGATATTTCTATTTATCATGGTGTTATTGAAGGTATTGATAATAAAATAAAAAAAGAAATTATTGATTGTTTTTCTTTTGATGAATTAATAAATAAAGTTAAAAGTAAAAGATATACATACAGTCGCATTAAAAGGATAATTGTCTCTATTCTTGTATCTTTCACTAAAGAAGAAGCGTTAAGGTGTAACGACATTAACTATATTCGAATATTAGGCTTTAATGAAAAGGGACAAAAGTATTTAAAGAAAATTAAAAAAAAGGTAGCTATTCCTATTATAACTAGATTTAAAGCTTTAAATGATCCGATGCTAGATTTGGAATATAGAGTAAATACTATATATAGTTTGGCTTTTGCTAATTACAAAGAAGAAGTTTTAAAGGAATTTAATAGTCCTATTTTGAAAAAAAACGATTAAAGTCGTTTTTTTAGTTAAATTTATTTTACTCTATTAATTATTTATTTCATAAATTTTTTAATTATTTTATTTAATTCTTGTTTATCAATTGGCTTAGATAAATAATCATCAAAACCTTCACTTATATATTTTTCTTTAACACCGTTTATAGCATTAGCTGTTAATGCTATTGTTGGGATATTAAAATTTTCTATTTGTTTTAATTGTTTTAGTGTTTCCACTCCACTTAATTTAGGCATCATATCATCTAATAAAATAATATCGTAAATTTCACCTTTTTTTATTTGCTCTAAACATTCAATTCCGCTATTTATTGCAATAATATTGGCTTTATATTTTTCTAATAAACGAGTTGCAACTTTTAAATTTAAATTATTATCATCAACTAGTAGAATTTTTTTGCCAGTTAAATCTAGTATTTCATTATCAACGCTTTCTTCTACTTCTATAAATTCTTTATTTATAACCTTTTGATCAAGGGCAACAGTAAATTTACTTCCTTTTCCATAAATACTTTGAACTACAATTTTACCATTCATAAGAGTTACTAATTTTTTAGTAATTGCTAAACCTAAACCAGTTCCTTCAATAGTAATATTTTTATCTAAATCAAATC
>CAOJZR010000062.1 GCA_948466105.1 uncultured Bacillota bacterium
GTGCATTTAAGGTTGCATAAGCCATATTAATTTTTGTATTAGATCCAAGTGATTTTGATAATATATCTTTAACACCAGCAAGTTCTAAAACAGCTCTTACAGGTCCACCAGCTTTTACTCCAGTACCTTTAGTAGCAGGCTTCAAAAGTACACGACTAGCACTTCTTACACCAATTATTTCATGTGGGATTGTTCCATCAACAATAGCAACGTTCACTATATTTTTAGTAGCTGCGCTTACGGCTTTTTTGATTGCTTCTGGTACTTCATTAGCTTTACCAGTTCCAATGCCAACCTTACCTTTTCTGTCTCCTACAGCTACTGTAGCAGAAAAGCGGAAATGACGACCACCCTTAGTTACTTTGGTAACACGACCAATATTAATGATTTCTTCATCATATAATTTAGGGCGTTCAACTCTTCTTCTTTCCATAATACCCTCCTTTTAGAATTCTAATCCATTTTCACGTGCAGCATTAGCAAGTGCTTCTACACGTCCATGATAAAGATAACCACCTCTATCAAATACTACTTTTTCTATTTTTGCTTTTTTAGCTCTTTTAGCAAGTAGTTCTCCAACTTTAGTTGCAGCTTCAACATTACCACCATTTTCTAGTTTTAACTCTTTATCTATAGAAGAAGCGCTAACTAAAGTTACGCCTTTTTCATCATCAATGATCTGTGCAAAAATATTAGCATTGGATCTAAATATATTAAGTCTTGGAACACTTGATGTTCCTGATATTTTAGATCTGATACGATTATGTCTTATTTTGCGCATATCGTTACGTGATTCTTTTTTTATCATAACTTTTTCTCCTTTACTTTTTTAAATTAAGAAGCTTTTTTACCAACTTTACGAATAATGTGTTCGTCTTTGTAGCGAATTCCTTTACCTTTATATGGTTCTGGTTTTCTAATTTTTCTAATATTAGCTGCAAATTCACCAACTTTTTGCTTATCGATTCCCTTAATAGTAATCTCTGTATTACTTTGGCATTCAACTGTGATACCTGTAGGAATATTAACCTCAACAGGGTGTGAATAACCTGCTGTTACTACTAAATCGTTGCCTTTAAGAGCAAAACGATAACCAACACCGATAATTTCTAATTGCTTTTCATATCCATTAGTAACACCAATTAACATATTATTAATGTTTGCATTAGCAGTTCCATGAAATTTTTTGAAATTATCACTTTCTCTTGCTACAGTTAATTTGTTTCCTTCTTGTTTAACAGTAATATGTTCATTTATTTGTGTAGAAAGTTCTCCTTTAGGACCACTTACATGCACCATATTACCGTTAACAGTTACTGTAACATTTTCTGGTATATCAAGTATTCTGTTTCCAATACGACTCATAAGTTATCTCCTTTCTACCAAATATAAGCAAGCACTTCGCCACCTAATGATTTTTCTCTTGCTTGTTTATCAGTCATAAGACCATGTGAAGTAGAGATAATAGCAATACCAAGTCCATTTAAAACACGAGGTATTTCATTAGCGTGAGCATAAACACGTAATCCTGGTTTTGAAATTCTCTTTAATCCAGTAATTACTCTTTCTTTGTTTTCGCCATATTTAAGATTTAAGTTAATCATATCTTGTTTTTCTTTTTTCTCTACTTTATAATCAACAATAAATCCTTGTTCTTTTAATATTCTTGCGATTTCTACTTTTATTTTTGAAGCGGGTACCTCAACTTCTTTATATCGCATTAAATTCGCATTACGAATTCGTGTTAACATATCTGCGATTGGATCTGTCATAAATTTCCTCCCTTCATCTACCAGCTAGATTTTTTAACCCCTGGTATTTGTCCTTTATAAGCTAGTTCTCTAAAGCAAATACGACATATACCATATTTTTTTAGTACAGCATGTGGTCTTCCACAACGTGTGCAACGAGTATACTCACGTACTTTAAATTTAGGTTTACGACTAGCTTTTATAATCATGCTTTTCTTAGCCATAATATCCTCCTAATGATTTATTTTTTAAATGGCATACCGAAACCTTCTAACAGCCCTAAAGCTTCTTCATTTGTTTTTGCTGTTGTAACAAAAACGATATCCATTCCACGCACTTTAACAACATTATCGTATTCGATTTCTGAGAAAATTAATTGTTCTGTTAATCCTAGTGTATAATTACCTCTACCATCAAAAGATTTAGATGATATACCTCTAAAATCTCTTACGCGTGGTAACGTAATACTAATTAGTTTATCTAAGAAGTTATACATAGCTTCACCTCTTAGTGTTACTTTACAACCAATGGCTTGACCTTGTCTTAATTTAAAGCCAGCTATTGATTTTTTAGCCTTTGTTGCAACTGGTTTTTGCCCAGTAATAGCTTCTAAATCAGCCATCGCAGCATCTAATAGCTTAGAATTGCTACTAGCGTCACCTACTCCTATATTTACAACAATTTTTTCTAATTTAGGAACACTCATAACATTTTTATAATTAAATTTTTCTCTTAAACTAGGTACGATTGTTTTATTATACATTTCTTTTAGGCGGTTCATAATTACCCTCCTTCCAATTAATCAAGGTTTTCCTTGGATTTTTTACATACTCTTACTTTTTTACCATCTTTTAAAGTTGTGTGTCCAATTCTTGTTGGTTTTTTAGTTTTTGGATCTTGTATCATTACGTTTGAAGCATGAATAGGTGCTTCTATATCAACAATACTACCAGCTTCTTGTCCATTTGGCTTAATATGTTTTTTTACTATATTAATACCTTCTACGATTACTCGATTTTCACGGGCAAGCACTTTAGTTATAGTTCCAACTTTACCTTTATCTTTGCCAGCTATAACCACAACTTTATCGCCTGTTTTAAAGTTCATATAACTCTCCTTCTATAATACTTCTTTAGCTAATGAAACGATTTTCATGAAACCTTTATCACGAATTTCACGAGCTACTGGTCCAAATACACGAGTTCCAACTGGACTTTTATCATCTTTAATAATAACACAAGCATTATCATCAAATTTTATATAAGATCCATCTTCTCTTCTTACACCAAATTTACTTCTAACGATTACAGCTTTCACTACTTTGCTTTTTCCAACTGTCCCATTTGGAGTTGCTTTTTTGATAGTTCCAACAACAACATCGCCAATGCTACCTGTTTTAACTTTACTTCCACCAAGTACTTTTATAACAAGTAGTTCACGAGCACCTGAGTTATCAGCAACTTTAAGGACTGTTTCTTGTTGAATCATACTATTTCCTCCTTATATACAATTATAGAATAATTGCTTTTTCTACGATTTGTACTAAACGAAAACGTTTAGTCTTAGATAATGGTCTAACCTCAGCAATACGAACAACATCGCCAACTTTGGCTTCATTTTTTTCATCATGAGCAGCATATTTTTTAGAAGATTTTACACGCTTTTTATATAATTTATCGTTTTTATAAGTCTCAACTAAAACTGTTATTGTCTTATTATTAGTAGCACTTACTACTTTTCCAACTAATTCACGTCTATTTTCCATAACAGCCTCCTTATTCTCCTAGTTCTCTTTCTCTTAATATTGTTTTCAAGCGAGCGATTGTTTTTCTTAGTTCATTAATTCTATGCGGTTTTTCTAAATTACCAGTAGCTTGGCTGAATCGCAAATTAAATAATTCTTCTTTAACTTCATCGATTTTTTTATTTATTTCTTCATTAGTTAAGTCTCTAATTTCTTTACTATTCACTTGCCTCACCACTTTCTTTTTTTACAAATTTACATTTGATTGGTAATTTATGCATTGCAAGTCTTAATGCTTCACGTGCAATTTCTTCACTTACGCCTGCGATTTCAAACATAATTTTGCCTTTTTTTACTACTGCTACCCAAACTTCTGGTTGACCTTTACCTTTACCCATACGAGTTTCTAAAGGAATTTTAGTTAGTGAAAGATGTGGGAAAATATTTATCCAAACTTTTCCTCCACGTTTCATATAACGTGTCATAGCAACACGGGCTGCCTCAATTTGTTGTTGTGTTATCCAAGCTCCTTCCATAGCTTGTAAACCATAATCACCAAAATGAAGTACAGTATTGCCTTTTGCTACACCATCATATCTAAGACGATGATTTCTTCTGTATTTAGTTCTCTTTGGTATGACTGCCACTAGCATTACCTCCCTTATCTTTTGGTAATATTTCTCCTTTATAAATCCATACTTTTACACCGATTTTCCCATAAGTAGTATCTGCTTCTTTATGGGCATAATCAATATCAGCTCTTAATGTATGAAGTGGGATATTTCCTTCTAGATATCCTTCCGTTCTAGCCATATCAGCTCCACCTAAACGTCCTGAAACAGAAGTTTTAATTCCTTTTGCTCCAGCTTTCATAACATTTCTAACTGCTCGTTTTTGTGCAATTCTAAATGATACTCTATTTTCAATTTGATGAGCAATATTTTCAGCAACTAGTGCTGCAACTAAATCAGGTTTTTTAATTTCCATGATTGAAATTTGAATATCTTCATTAACTAATTTGCTTAATTCTTTTTTTAGTTTTTCAATCTCATCACCACCATGGCCAATTACAACACCTGGTTTAGCAGTATTAATGATGACATTAGTTTTTTTGCTATCTCTTTCAATTAAGATATTAGCAACTGATGCATCTTTTAGTTTTTTTTCTAAGAAACGTCTTATTTTAACATCATTATTTAAATACTTAGAAAAATCTTTATTACTTGCGTACCAATTTGATTCAAAAGTTTTGTTGATTCCAATTCTAATTCCAGTTGTACTAACCTTTTGACCCACTTAAAGTTTCCTCCTCTCTTAATTCTCATCACTTACAACAACAGTAATATGACTTGTTCTTTTCATAATTGGATCGACATGTCCTCGTGATCCAAAACGCATTCTTTTCATTGTTTTACCTTCATTTATATAACAAGCACTAACTTTTAAATTTTCTTTTGCTAAACTCAAATTATTTTCTGCATTAGCAACAGCAGATGTTAATACTTTTCTTATAATTCTTGCAGCCTCTTTATTTATATTTGCTAAAATGATGTCTGCTTCGACAACGCTTTTATTACGTATTAAATCGATAACCAAACGAGCTTTACGTGGCG
>CAOJZR010000063.1 GCA_948466105.1 uncultured Bacillota bacterium
GCAATTAAAAGCATAACAATACTAATAACTAATTTTAGAAAAAAAAGAGTGATGCTAGTTATAGATGTGAAAAGAAATAAAACAGTTAAACTACCAATAAAAGCCGCTAAAAGGAGCCGAAATAAATCAAGTTTTCTTTTTAAAATAATAGCTACTCCAAATAGTAATAAAAAATCAAAGGCTAAGTTTAATAGTAATATTAAATCAACATATATTTTCATGGCATCACCAAAAATATTATAAAAAAAAAACATAATAAATTATGTCGTTTTTTCTATATTATTCAATATTTTTTCTTTGCTTTTTTTAGTTTTTTTCTTATTTTTACCTTTAAATATAAAAACTAAAATAAGCGTTATAAAGGTTAAAACTAAAAGAATAGTCAAAACTATAAGAGCATTATAATAATCTTTATTTTTTTGAGTCAAAAGTTTTATTTCTTCTATATTATAGACTTGAAGAGTATGATCAATAGTATCATACATATACCAAGTTTCATGGTTATTTTCTAAATTAACACCATATACAAGTGCAAATCTTGAACTATCTTTTAATTTATAAGCTTCAACTTCTTTTTCATTTATAGTTATTGTTGTTTTATGATAGTTTTTAGGAATATCTTTAACTGTTTTAATATTTAGCATAATATAATCAAAAACAAATTCTTGATATGGGGTGAAATTATTACTATTAATATCATACTGATATAAAGAAATATTACCTTCACTATTCTTTAAACCAACTAATAATATATCGACAGTTTCATTGTAAAAAGCTGGAACTTCTTCATTATTTATAATTGTTGTGGTTTCAGTAAAAGAAGTTGGCTTTTCTAAAAATTCCTTTTTTCTAACAACAGTATAGTTATTACCATTTAATGTAATATTTATAGGCGCTAATTCTTTTACAATGGCTTTTATTTTATAAACTCGGACATTGCCATTTTCAGCAGTCACTTTAATTTCTATATTATTTTCGCCTTCACTAACAGGTATTTCCCCACCACCTTCTAAAGTGGCTTTACTATCCTCTTTGGTAGCATTAACGATTATTTTCTCAGTATTAGGTTCTAACTCAACAACATATTCTAAGGTTTCTTTATTAAAAGCTGGACTTATAGCTGCTCCTTCAACAGTTAAACTAGATAAATAATTGTTTTTGCTGTATGTTGCTTCAAGTTCTGATTGAGTCATAATTTTAATTGTTTTTGAGCCTTTACTAACACTCATGCTATTTTCATCATATCCTAAGACACTAGCATCACTTATACTTATACTGGCATTTCCTGAAGCTATAGCTTTAAAATTATATGTATAGGTCTTAGTTTTTCTAGTTGGACTATCTGTTGATTCAACTACGGTAGGCGTATCTGAAGAGCTTAGAATTTGTAATTTTGCTTTATCATAATTGACATCAAATTGCCACGCTCCCAAGTTACTAGCTGAAGATAGTGTTACGGTTACTTTGATAGTTTGCCCAACAACGACACTAGAACGATTGGCACTTACATTGATATTAGCAGAAGCGGCTTTACAATAGTTTGGAAAACTAATCAAAGCCACAATAGTTAATAATATAATTGATAATTTTTTTTTCATAACTGACTCCTTTATTCTATTTTAGAAGTTCCTAATATATGTTTTTGTATTCTAAGTAAATCAATTAAAGAAATATTTCCATCTTTATTGATATCAGCGGCTTTACGATAACTAGATGATAATTGGATAGAACCTAAAATTTGTTTTTGAACTTTAAGTAAATCCATAATTGTTATTTGACCATCACCATTAACATCACCATTTATAACAATGCTATATTTTTTTACTTCCTCACCTCTTATTAGGGAAACAATATCACCTGTTTTTAATGTACCTGTTTTAGGATTGTTGTTACTATCTGTGATTGTTACTGTTAATGTAGGAATGTCTTTTTTGATTTTGTTTATTAAAGTATCACTTGATGTATTTAGGGCAACATCAAGTATAGATTCACCATCATTTTTAATATTATTGGTATTTAATATTTGATCAATAGGTATTTTTTCTTTACTGCTTTTTTTGATATTTAAATGATAATTCTTCTTATCACCATTTTGAGCTGTTACTGTGATTGTGAAGGTCGTTTCTTTATCTTTTAATTCAATTGTTCCTGTTTTAGAAACAGTTGATGTACCTGCAACTGGATTAGCAGAAATATCAATTTTATTAATACTATCAGCTACAGTTATTTCATAATTTTCTTTTGCTCCATCAAACCCTGAAATAACAGTTCCATTAACTTTAAGGCTACTTAAGAAATTGTTAGGATTACCTTTAGGAGGCATGCTAGTTGCTTCTGGCATATTGGTATAATAAGGGATAGAAAAGACAATTTTCTCATCTATAATACCTTGTTCTACATAAGAATTATAGGTTGCTACTGCTTCACTAGCTGGAGCTTCAATATTTTGCATATATTGGTGATAATTGGTATAAGTTGAGGTTGGGGAAAAATCCCACTTTTGAAAATAAGTTGTATACTGACCTTCAGCTATGTAGCCTGTTGCTATCCATTCAGCTCCACCTATAATGGCTTTATATGGACTAGTCCAAGGAAGATTATATAATCCATTATCGCGTTTAGCGTATTCTAAACCATTTAGTGATGGATTGGCCCCAGCTGTTGCACCTATACCATAAAAATTATAATAACCTTCATAGCCTTTTATATTCCCTGCTGTCATAGTACTACCATTTATTCCAACTTCTTGTCTTGAGCGGGAAGCTATGTGTAGTGGGCTAACATTATATTTGGCAGCTGCTTCAATATAATAATCAATATAATTATTCCAAAAATTAGTATATAATATTTTCCTTACTGCTTCACGTGTTTGGTAATCTGGATTATAATTTAGGTTTTCAAACATAAAAATATGTCTTTCATCTAAAAAGTTTCTAGGATCAAGATAGTAAGCTACAATCTGTTCATTTGCAATATACCATGTAGAACCATCTTTGGGATAGAATGTATTGGTATAATAATCATAACCTAAAGAGCTTGTTGAAGCATAACCCCAGTCATTAATACTATTTGTTATTTGAACTAGACTTCTTGTTCCTTTGGTTTCATCTGTCAAGGCTTTTTGCCAAGTGACTGGAGTTGTAACATTTTTGTTACTAGCTGTATCAATCCCTTTAAAAATCCAATTAGGATGTTTTTTATATAGTTCTAATAATTTATGATGATATGTGCTTGGAAAACCTTGTTCTTTTAGATAATTAATAAATTCACTATCTGATAAGGTTGTGGTTAATGTGGTTCCATTTTCGGTTTTTAAGGTTACATATCTTGTACATATATAGGCGTTGGTATTGCCATTATAATTTATTTGATACCATTTATTGGTTGTACAATCAAATTCTCCTGTAGCAATTGAACCATCAGTTGTATGGCTTTCGCCTATGATTGTAACTTCATTACCTGTATTTAATTTTCCTACTTCTTCATATGTTTTACCTGCCCCACTTCTTATTTTGACTGATGTATCATTTACATATCCATATAAGGTTTGAGCTTTTGTTGGAAGAATGAATGCAAAAAAGCAAAGGAATACTGTTAATATTTTTTTATGCATAATTCCCCTCCTTACTATCTATTTAATATTATAGCAAAAAGAGTTTAAAATGTATAGCAATATTCGACAAAATAATACAAAAAAAGGAAACCGTAACACTACGAGTTTCCAATGTATTATTTCTAATACAGTAAATTATATGCAGGTGTTTTCTATTTATGCTTTTAAATATATTATTAAAATGTTTTTAACATTTTTTATACTTTGGCTGCCCCAGTTAGATTCGAACTAACGCATCGTGGAGTCAGAGTCCACTGCCTTACCGCTTGGCCATGGGGCAATGACATAATTATAACACGTTTTTGCTTTTTTGAAAATAATTTGTTGTTTTTTCTTAAATATATTGTATTTTTGGGGTATACTTTTAAAAGTTCTTAAATGCTATTGTAATCTTTATTTATAAGTATTTACGACCATTTTATTTTTGGGAATATTGACATATATTTTTATAATTTTTTGTATTTTTGTTTTTAAAAGTAATAAATATTTGTATTCTCAATTTTAAATATTAAAAAAACACTATGAACTATTATATAGTATTTAAGCATTCTATCATAGCTAGACTAATAGCTTCGCTATAACAATAGTATTATTATCTCATATAGTCAAATTAAAAATAATTATTATAAAAAATTTTCTAAAAAAGATTAACTCTTATTTGAAGAAACTAAAAGAATTAGATGATGATATTTCAAAATGAAATCATAATCTAATTCTAAAAATACTTAAATTATAGTACAAAACAAGGAAGTAAATTCTAACATATTTTTCTAACCCCAGATAATATTTTTTCTTTATCTTTTTTTGCCCTTTCCAATTCATTAGGTGTCACATAAAGACCTAATAATAATCTTTCTTCTAAACTTAAACTTTTTGATATTTCAAATAATTTTAAACAATCTTCACACTGTTTAAATTTTGATAAATAGAAATCAGTTGGTCCTAATAATTTATCATATCCAAAAAATAAAATCTTAACTATTAACTCAGAAAAATCGGTTACCATATTTTGTAATTCTTTTTTGTTTGGTGCTTGCTCAATTAAAGTAAGCGCTAATGAATTTCCACAAATTTCTGCAACTCTTTCTTCTGGACAATACAACCAATATTTGTGATATTTTCTATAATGTTGATTGATTTTGAATTCTAGTAAAACATTCATAATTTCAAATATCGGGCTTGGCAAACTTACAATGCGAGAAAAAAATTCATCATCACTTTGTTTATAAGCATTACATGCCTGCCAAAGGAAAGAATGAATATCATTTTTTTCTTGTTCAGCTATTTTTTTGTGATCAGCATGTTTTACTTCATGATAAATAGTTGCAACAGTTTGATAATATAGATAATAAAGTTTTTCAGTTTTTCCAAATGAATATGGGGCAATTATAGAATCTTTTAAAGTTTG
>CAOJZR010000064.1 GCA_948466105.1 uncultured Bacillota bacterium
TCCCTACACGACGCTCTTCCGATCTAGCATGGAATGTTGACCGCTTAGGTTCAATGTTTGCTATGTATACTGTTAGTGATACACTATATGGTATTCGCCCTGTAATAACTATTCAAAAATCCAGACTATAATAATAAAAGTTTAAAAAATAGGCAAATCATAGTATAATATATTAGGTGATATAAATGAACAAAAAAGTTGTCGTCTTAGGTGGTGGCACAGGCTTATCAACTTTGCTTAGAGGCCTTAAGCAATACCCATTAGATATAACAGCAGTTGTATCGGTTTGTGATGATGGTAAAAGCACAGGAAAATTACGTCAAGAATTTAATATTCCTGCTGTTGGTGATATTCGAAGAGTAATCGTTTCGCTATCTGAAACAGAACCTTTATTTCAAGAATTATTTAACTATCGTTTTAGTACAACTAGTGACTTAAACAATCATACATTAGGTAACCTTTTTTTAACAGCCATGTTGAATGTAACAGGAAGCTTAACTGAAGGTATAAATGCTCTAAGTAAAGTTTTTAACTTAAAAGGAAGAGTTTTGCCTTTAACAGAAGATGCCAATACAACCTTAATGGCTAAAATGGAAGATGGAAGTATAGTAAAAGGCGAACACAATATAACTAAGTCTGAAAAAGTTATAAATGATGTTTTTTATGAAAAAGATCCAATAATTAATCCTAAAGTTTTAGATGCAATCGAACAGGCCGACTTAATTATTTTAAGTATGGGCAGTTTGTTTACAAGCCTAATACCTAATTTAATATGTAAAGAAATTATAAATAAGATTGATAGTAGTAAGGCTAAAATAATGTATGTTTGTAATATGTTTACTCAACCAGGCGAAACCGATAATTTTAGTGTAAGTCATCATTTACGCCTATTAAATAGATATTTGGGTAAACATAAAGTTGATGTTATTATTGTTAATA
Organism: uncultured Bacillota bacterium; assembly: GCA_948466105.1. Classification (GTDB taxonomy): domain Bacteria; phylum Bacillota_I; class Bacilli_A; order RF39; family UBA660; genus CAOJZR01. The sequence continues at coordinate 940 of CAOJZR010000064.1, forward strand.
ATGGTGAAATAGATGAGGCATTAACTCAAAAATATACAACTTTAGAGCAAAAAGATAAGGTAAAGATAGATCGAGAAAACTTAAGTAAAATCCAAGTTGATATCATTGAAGATAATTTTGTGACCATTATAGATAATGTTATAAGACATGATGTTAATCGTCTCGCCTTTTACATATTTTCATATTTCCTATAATGTCATTTACAAGTATTGTAAAAAATGAAGTAAGTAAATTATCTTTTAATGATATTGAAAAATTGACCACATTATCTGCTATTATTTGTAATACAATCAAAACAGAAACTAATATTAAAGTATCTACCGAAAATGCCAGTGTTGCGCGACTTATTTTATCTTGTATTAAAGAACTTTATAATATAAATCCCCATATTGTTGTTAGAAAAGGGTATAATTATAATAAGAATTATATTTACATTTTAGAGATAAATCATGATATACAACACTTTTTAGATAATTTAGGCCTTATTGAAAATAATAAAGTTAGAATAACACCTGCCTCTTATATAATAGATGATGAACATTTAAAAAGAACTTTTATTAGAGGCATTTTCCTAAGTTCTGGAAGTATAAATGATCCTAAAAAATCACGATATCATTTAGAAATCATTGTTTTAAACAAAGAGTATGCCGATTATATAAAAGATTTGCTGAATCATTTTAATTTAAATAGTAAGATTTTAAAAAGAGAAAACAAATATATGGTCTATATAAAAGAGGCTGAAAAAATAGGTGATTTTTTAAGAATAATAAGCGCTAGTAATGCGGTTTTGTATTATGAAGATATAAGAATATATCGTGATCATAAAAATATGACTAATCGCTTAAATAATTGTGAACAAGCAAATGTTAATAAAATAATATTTACTGCTAATAGTCAAGTTAAAGACATAGAAACAATTAAAGAAAATAGCTTTGATCTTTTAGATGATAAAGATAAATTAATCGCACAATATCGATTAAAATATAAAGAAGTTTCACTTCAAGAATTAAGTGAAATAATTAGTTTAGAAACTAGTATGCAAATATCAAAATCAGGTCTTCACCACCGTTTTACTAAATTTAAAAATTTAGCTAATAAAATAAAAAATTCAAAATCTAACTAGCAATTAGATTTTTTACTTACCTTTAGCAAGACAGAACTAAAAAAATATAGTATAATATTAGTGGTGATTAATAAATGGATTTTCTAAAAAATATTTTAAAAATTTGTAAAAGTTATAATCATGTGATTATAATGACCCATAAAAATCCTGATTTAGATGGAATTTCTTCTGCTTTATTACTAGCTCATTATCTAAAAAAAAATAACATAGATGCCCAAGTATTGTTAACTAGTTCTAAACTAGATTCTTCCTTAGTAAAAGCCAAAGATCATTTAAAAAAACAAAATAAAGATGATTTATTTATAGGGATAAATGCAGTAAAAAAAATAGAAAAAGCTATAGTTATTATAGTTGATACCAATAAAGAAGCAATTGTAGAAGATAATACTTTATTAGAAAAATTTAAAGATTATATTGTTATTGATCATCATATTATAAGTAAAGACAGTTTAGAAAACCCATTATATACATGGATTGATGAAAACGCTTCTAGTGTCGCAGAAATGCTGATTTTAGCACTTCAAGAAGAAGCCATAAAAATAAATTCCCTTTTAGCAACCTTTCTACTAGCAGGTATGGATATAGATACTAGTAGTTTCAATATAAAAATAAGTGAAAAAACGTTTAAAGCCGCAGCTTATTTAATGCAAAATCATGCTGATAATAATTTAAAACACGATTTATTAAAAGAAAATAAAGAAATTTATATTAAAAAGCAGTATTTTATTCGTAAAAGCTATATGCTAAATGATACTATGGCAGTTTGTTTACTAGATGATATAATATATGAAAATAAGTTTATTGCCTCAATCGCAGAAGAATTGCTACAATTTGATAATGTTGAAGCTTCATTTGTAATAGGTAGGGTTAAGGATGATACAGTAGGTATTAGTATGCGTTCATTAGGCAAAATAAATGTTGAAGCAATTGCAAGTAAATTAGGTGGTGGAGGCCATAAAACTGATGCAGCTTGTCAACTAAAAAATAAAAAAATCCAAGAAGGAAAAGAACAACTTCTTAAAGTTATCGAGGAGGGAATATGAGAGTAATTTTCTTAAAAGATGTAAAAGGTCAAGGTAAAAAAGGTGATATAAAAGAAGTAAGTGATGGTTATGCTAATAATTTCTTAATCAAAAACAAATATGCTGTTAAAGCAACAGATACTAGTTTAAAAATTTTAAACAACCAAAATGAAATGGAAAGATTAAATGAAAGTCTAAAAATTAAAGAAGCTGAAACAGTTAAAGAAGAATTAGAAAAAATCAATTTGCAAATAAAAGTTAAAACAGGGAAACAAGATAAAGTATTTGGTAATGTTAGTTCAAAGCAAATTGAAAAAGAACTAGAAAAAAAAGGTATAAAAATAGATAAAAAAAATATTAAATTAACAGATCCTTTATCTATACTTGGAATGCATAATGTTATTATAAATTTGCATAAAAAAGTAAATGCAACTTTAAAAGTTAATTTAGTAAAGGAGTAGGTGATAAAATGGCTAAAGTCATGCCACATAATATAGAAGCCGAAAAATCAATAATTGGTAGTATGTTGTTATCAAAATATGCATTACAAACATGTATAGAAAACGTAAATAGCAATGTTTTTTATAATGAAGCAAATGCCAAAATTTTTGATACAATAAAGGAATTGGTTGAAAATAATACCCCTGTAGATATAACAACATTAACAGCAGCTTTAGATAATAAAAAAATTCTAAAAACAATTGGTGATGTTGAATATTTAGCTGAAATAATGAATCTTATACCTACAGCTAGCAATGTAGGAGAATATATAAAAATTGTGGAAGAAAAAGCCATTCGTCGTCGTTTGATAGAAACATCTGTTGCAATTGCTAATGATAGCTATGATTCTAAGGACTTAGATGAAACTTTAAATGAAGCTGAAAAAAGTATTCTCAATGTTGTAAAAACTAAAAAAGGTTCAGAATTTGTTCCTATTCAAGAGGTATTATTCAAAACGCAAGCAAATCTAGAAAAATTATCACTTACTAAAGGTGAAATTACAGGAATAGCAACAGGCTTTTATGATTTAGATAAATTAACATCTGGGTTTCATGGTAATGAATTAATCATTATTGCTGCACGTCCAGCTATGGGTAAAACAGCTTTAGCCTTGAATTTGGCTACTAATATTGCTATAAATGCCAATAAAACTGTCGCTTTATTTAATCTTGAAATGGGTAGTGAACAATTAGCTAGTCGTATGCTTTCTTCAGTTGGTCAAATTGAAGGTTATAAACTTCGAACAGGTAAGCTTGAAAATAATGATTGGCGACGTATCAATGAATCTATAAGCAAACTTGCAGATACCAAAATGTACATAGATGATACCCCAGGAATGAATATCAATGAAATAAAAGCTAAATGTCGTCGTTTATCATCAAGTAAAGATGGTTTAGATATTGTTATTATTGATTATTTGCAACTTATAAGTGGTTCAGCTAGATATGCAGGTAATCGTCAACAAGAAGTAGCTGAGATTTCTCGTAATTTAAAAATGATGGCAATGGAATTAAATATTCCTGTTATCGCTTTAGCGCAATTATCACGTACAGTAGAAGGTAGAGAAGACAAGCGGCCACTTTTAAGCGATTTGAGAGAATCTGGTTCAATAGAGCAAGATGCAGATATTGTTTCATTCTTATATCGTGATGATTACTATAATAAAGAAGCAGCTATTGATGATTTTACTAGTAAAAGTGAGTTTATTATTGCTAAACATAGAAATGGTCCAACAGCTACTGTAAATCTCATTTTCAAAAGAAATACTAGTACATTTGTTAATATGGAAAATAATATTTAAGTAGAATTAGGTGATACTATGAAGAAAAATAATGTAATATTATTAGTCGTTTTTTCTCTTGCCATATTAGTGTTAGGATTTAGTTATAATAAAGACACTAAAGGGCCATCAACTGTATATGAAGTATATTT
>CAOJZR010000065.1 GCA_948466105.1 uncultured Bacillota bacterium
GTTCACTAAAAGCATCAACTGTCACACAATAAGTATTTGGACAATCCCTAACCTTTTTATCATATAGTTGCTCATAATAAAGGATTTTTATGCCATCATCTGCTTCTTCATTAGCTTTGCCTTTAACTTCTGTAGCATCAGTTTTTTTTAAATTGTAATATTGATTATTGAACTTTACTATATAATCTTCATCTTCCTTAATAATATCTAAATGGTTACTTTCTTTTAGTCTTAATACCTCATCATCCTTAGTCAAACTAAAATCAGATGTTGTAATTGCATACCTTGTCGCGATATAAGGATCATTAATTTTGGTATAAATGGTTTTTTCTATATCCTTATAAAATACATAATAATTAGTATCATTAAGGTGCATATAAACACCTTTAATATCTAAATTCAAAATAGTATTAGCCTTTACTTCACCTATTTTTTGATATTTATTACCACTTTTTACATATAAATTAGTATCCCTAATAGTTACAACATAATCGTTATAAACCTCATTTATTTTTTGTTTTACTTTCTTAATTTTATAATATTTTAAAATCACACCACCAAGTCCTAATATAACCAATATCGCCCCTATGATTAGTAATTTTTTCAAAAAATCACATCCCTTTTTATCATTTTATCATAAAATAAATCTACATTATGTATTTTTATGTCATTAATATATATTTTATTTTGTTTTATTCATAATCTATAGAAAGGAGGAATTTATGAAAAAATATAAAGTATGCGTATATGCAATTGCTAAACAAGAAGAAAAATTTGTAAATCGTTGGGTTGCCTCAATGAAAGAAGCTGATGAAATATATGTTTTAGATACAGGTTCAACAGATAATACTGTTAAACTACTTGAAGAAAATGGAGTTCATGTAACCCAAAAAGAAATCAAACCTTGGCGATTTGATGTTGCCAGAAATATGTCTTTAGATCTTGTATGTGATGATGCTGATATTTGTGTATGTACTGATTTAGATGAAGTATTTACCCCTGGTTGGCGAAAAGCTTTAGAAGCAAATTGGAATGAAAAAACAACTCGAGCACGATATGATTATAATTGGAGTTTTGATGAGTTTCAAAACCCCGCCGTCAATTTTTATATTGAAAAAATTCACAAACGCCATGGTTATGTTTGGACTCATCCTGTTCATGAAGTTTTAACTTATACATTAGGAGTTGAAAACCGTATAACTATTGATGATATTACTTTAAATCATTATCCTGACCAAAATAAATCACGTTCAAGTTATCTACCTCTTTTAGAACTTTCTGTTAAAGAAAAGCCAGAGGACGATCGTAATGTGCATTACCTAGGTCGTGAATATATGTATTATGGTAAATGGAATGAATGTATTGATACTTTAATTAAGCATTTAAAACTTAAGAGTGCAACATGGCTAGATGAAAGATGTGCCTCTATGCGCTTTATAGCTCGTGCTTATCAAGCTTTAAATCGTTATGATGAAGCCGAAATGTGGCTCAACAAAGCTATATTAGAAGCTCCTTATCTAAGAGAGCCATATGTGGAAATGGCTATTTTAAACTATCGCCAAAAAGATTTTAAAAGTGTAATTAAGTACATCAATGAAGCTTTAAAAATCGAAAAAAACCCTAAAAGTTATATCAATGAACCATTTTGTTATGATTTTACTATTTATGATTTATTATCAATTGCTTATTTCAATGAAAATGATATTAATAATGCTTTAAAATATTGTAATATTGCTATTGAAATGAAACCAAATGATGAAAGACTTTTAAAAAATCGTGAAATTATAAATGAAGCTAAAAACAAAAAAGCAGATTAATGAACTAAACCAAAAAACTGAACAATTTATTAGTCTTTTCTAAAGAGGATTGTAACCTATAATTTATGAGTGACAATCCTTTTAATTTATTTTCAAAAATAATAAAATTTTAGTATTTTTTGTTATTATTAATTTAAATGTTAAAAAATACTAGAAAACATTATAGTAGCCGAATTATCTTTATTGCTTAGTATGAAGCTTGTAGCAAAATATTCAATTTTTAATTTCTAATATTTAAAATTACAAATATCAAATTAAAAGATTTTTCTAAATTGATTATTTTCTTTGTATTGTTTGTTTAATCATTGGTTCATAAATATTTGAATTGTTGTTTATACTTTCACTTACATTTATTTCATAATCTTTTACTATACAATGAGTATTTTCATTATCAAAATATTCTTTTACATTTATGCCACCCAAAGATTCTATTGTTCGCCATGAAGCAAAATTATCTTTATCTGCATCCATTATGACTACTTCTATTCCATACTCTTGGCAAACTTTTAATCCTAGATATAAATTTATTTTACTATAACCATTTCCTCTTTCTGTAGGACGAATACTATAACCAATATGACCTCCAAACTTTTTTAGCTTTTCATTTAAAGCTAAACGAATGTTTATCATTCCAATAATTAAATTATCACTTTCTCTTATTAAAAAATATGTTCTTGCTGGAACCTTTTCTTCACTAGGTATTCTTATATAATCTTCTTCCAATTTTTTTAGCCACCCCTCATAGTCATCTAAATATCTATGAAGTCCTCCAACGCCATTGATTTCAGAATTATATTCATAAAATTCATTTATATATGTTAATGCTTCTTCTTTTCTATTTATATTGGGCTCTTCAAAATAAAACTTTTCCATAATAAACCTTCTTCTTTAAAATTATTATAATTAAATTGTACACCAATTAAAATTGTTTGTATAGTAGAAAAAAACTTAAAAATTTTTTTCAAAAGCTTACAAAAAATTTATATCAAAAACTAAACTTTTATCCTAAAAGTTTAGTAATTTTATCTATATATTCAATATAAATTTATTTCTTTATTATTTTAACTAAAAAATTAAAAAAAGAAAACTATGATTCTTTTTCTATTAAAACTTCACCTGTCATTTCTTTTGGAATATCTAACTGCATTAACGCTAATAGAGTTGGGGCAATATCAGCTAATTTGCCATTTTTTACAGTATAATTATTATCACAAATAATAAATGGAACCTTATTCGTTGTATGTGAAGTAATCACATTATCATTTAAATCACACATCACTTCACAATTGCCATGATCAGCAGTTACGACCAACAAGCCATTTAACTGTTTAATTTTATCATATATTTTACCTAAACACTCATCAAGCACTTCAACAGCTTTAACAGCAGCATCCATCACTCCAGTATGACCAACCATATCACCATTAGCAAAATTTAAAATAACCAAATCATAATTATCATCTAATTTTTTTAATAAAGCTTCTGTCACTTCATATGCACTCATCTCTGGCTTTAAATCATAAGTAGCTACTTTAGGCGAAGGAATTAATAACTTACTTTCTTTTGCATAATCAATTTCTTTTCCTCCATCAAAGAAAAAAGTAACATGAGCATATTTTTCTGTTTCTGCAATTCTAAGTTGAGATAAACCTTTTTTAGCAACATATTCACCTAGTATATTAACTAACTTTTGATCCTCAAATGCATGTGGAGCAATTACAGATAAAGAAACAGGCAACATTGTTACTACTTTAAGATTTTTAAATTTTTTTATAGGCATTTCTTCAAAACTAGGATTAGTAAAACAAGTTAAAATTTCTCTTAATCGATCTTTACGATAATTAAAAGTAATCAAACCATCATTTTCACTAATATTTCCATCATCTTCAAAAATAGTTGGTATTAAAAACTCATCTGTTATATCATTTCTATAGCTTTCATCAATAAAATCTTTTATCGATGTCTTTTTATTTCCTATATTATATACGATTGCATCATAAGCCTTTTTTAAACGATCATAATTATTATCACGATCCATGCCATAATAACGGCCACCTATAGTCACTATTTTTCCTATTTTTATTTCATTTAATTTAGTCACTACTTTAGATATATATTTATATGAGCTATACTTATCAACATCCCTACCATCAGTAAATAAATGAAGATAAAGTTTCTCAATGTTGTTTTTTTGACACATATCCAAAAGAGCAAATAAATGATCTATATGAGAATGGACTCCACCATCACTAATTAATCCCATAAGATGTAATTTAGAATTATTAGCTTTTACATGATTTATAACTTTTAAAATCTCTACATTTTCAAAAAAACTACCATCCTTAATACTATTATTAATTAACTCTTGTGGTTGATAGACAACCCGTCCAGCACCAATATTAGTATGCCCAACTTCACTATTACCCATCTGACCAACAGGTAAACCAACTGCTACTCCACTTGCCTCTAGTAAACTATGCGGAAAACAATTCCATAACCTGTCAAAATTAGGTTTATATGCTTTACTAAAAGCATTACCATAAGCATCATCTCTTATACCTACTCCATCTAAAATACATAATAATGTTGTCATAATTCACCTCTCATAATAAATTTTTTTATTGTCTATTTTCATTAAATAGACTACTTCATTATCTATTTTATCACAATCTGTTAGTACTACAATCACTTTTCTTCATATTTTCTAGAGCAATTAACTACAAATAATTTAATTAAAAACATTATCTACAGTCTTAACTAGTTCATTGATACCATCTAAACCTAAGTTTAAAAAGTAATTATATAATTATTATTAGTCCTTTTATAGATTAAAATATAAATAATTAATCAAATAAAAAAGCCAACAAATTATTGCCGACCATTTATATTTTTTACAAATATTGTTTTAGCTTTTCTATTTCCTCATCATTAAATTTCACCAAATCATTTGCTAAAGAAGTAATTTTTTTATCGCTTTCTTTACCAAGAGCTTTTAATTTTTTTTCAATATCAATTTTTCCCATAACAAAACCTTTTGTCAAAATATCAGCAATCTTACTATCACTATTGTCTTTTTTTACTTCCATATCCATAGCAAAAGTCGAAGTTAAATTCGCTAAAAGTCCTTTTGTTTTAGGTTCTACTTTGTTTTTT
>CAOJZR010000066.1 GCA_948466105.1 uncultured Bacillota bacterium
TTGATAATATTGCAGAAATTTTAGATATTACCGACATTTTAGATAAAGCACCTAATGGGCTAAGCGCAGGTGAAAAACAAAAAGTAGCCTTAGCTAGTGCTTTAGTAATTGAGCCGAAAATACTTATTTTAGATGAAGCTTTTGTAATGCTAGATCCTATAACCAAAGAAAAAGTATTTAAATTAATTCAAGATATCAAAAAACATAAAAACATTACAATTATTAATATAACACATGATATTGAAGATAGTATATATACGGATGACCTAATAATTATAGATGATGGCAAACTTATCTTAAAAGGTCCTAAGGAACTTGTATATCAAGAGGAAGAAACATTTAAAAATCTAGGCTTAGATTTACCTTTTATGGTTAGTTTATCAAATAAATTAAAGTATTATAACTTAATAGATAAGATAATATATGATATGGAAGAAATGGTGGATATCTTATGGATGTAAAATTTAGTAATGTTGATTATGTAATTAAAGGCCCTAAAGAAGATATGGTTGTTTTTGATAATATATCTTTAGAATTTAAGCATGGACAAATAACTACGCTAATAGGAAAAAGTGCCAGCGGTAAAACCTTGCTTACTAAAATGATTAATGGCAGTATTATACCGACAAATGGTGAAGTTACAGTCGGACCATTTACATTAAATAATGAAGAAAAAGTAAAAAAAATTGATGAACTTCGTTTTGAAATTGCATATCTGTTTGAAAATTCAGAACAACAATTTTTTCATAAAACAGTTAAAAGGGAACTTCTATTTAGTTTAGAAAGTTTTAAGTATCGAATAAGTGAAAAAGAAAAACGTATTGTCGATGCCCTTAAAATGGTTGGCTTAAGCGAAAACTATTTAATCAAAAATCCATTTGAATTAAGTGCAGGTGAAAAAAGAAAAGTAGCCTTAGCTTCAGTTTTAATATATAACCCTAAAATAATAGTTTTAGATAAACCAACAGTTGGTCTTGATAATGTTAGTAAAAAAAATCTAATAAAATTATTTAAAATGTTGAAATATCGATATCAAAAAAACATCATTATTATAAGCGAAGATGTAGAATTTATTCATAAATTAACCGATTATATATATGTTATAGATCAAGGTAAAATAGTACTAGAAGGAACTAAATATCAAGTTTTTGCTAATAATTCATTAGTAAAATATAATATAAAACCTCCTAAAATAATTGCTTTTGAGAAATTAGTTGAAGAAAAAAAACATCATAAATTAGGCTATCGTGATGAAATAAACGATTTAATAAAGGATATTTATCGTCATGTTTCATAGTATAGGTTCATATTATCCAACTTCTTCAGTAATTCACAAAAGAAATTCTATTGTTAAAGTATTATCTTGCCTTATCTTTCTTATTTTATGTGCTTTTATCAATTCTAAAGAAGCTTGTGTAGTTGCAGCTATATTTACACTTATTTTAGTATTAATGAGCTATATTCCATTAAGCTTGTTTATTAAATCGTTAAAAAGTTTAAGTTTATTTTTGATTTTTATTATCATAATAGATTTATGTTTACATGTACCATTGGCTGTAATTAGTATAATGATCGTTAAAATTGTTTTAATTGTAATATATTCTTATTATCTTATTTTAACAACAAAAGTCTTTGACTTAACTAGAGGTTTAGCTTTTGTCTTAGCGCCACTTAAAATTTTTAAAGTTCAAGTAAATAAAGTGGCTTTATCATTAACTTTAGCTTTACGTTTCATTCCAAGTATTATAGATGAAGCCAATAACATTTTATTTGCTTATAAAACAAGAGGTATTGACTATAGTAGTGCTAATATTAAAAACAAAATAAAAATATTAAGTAACATTTTAATTCCTATGTTTGTTTTAGCTATAAGACGAGCTGATAATTTAGCTATGGTTATGAGTGCTAGAATGTATGATGTAAATGCGACAAGAACTAGTCTTTGCAAAAATAAAATAAATTTTGGTGATGTTGTTTATTTAAGTGTCCATCTTATTTTGATGGTGGCAATTATATATAGGCGTTATATATGAGATATCTAATTACTTTTTCATATGATGGCTCTAAATATAATGGCTATCAAAAACAGCCTGGATTAAAAACAATCCAGGGAGAAATAGAACAAGCTCTTTTTAAAATAAACAGCAATAAGCCAGTAATTATTAGTGCTGCAGGACGAACCGATAAAGGTGTTCATGCTTTAAATCAAAAGGCTCATTTTGATTTAGATATAGCATATGATGAAAAAAGACTTTTAAATAGTTTGAATCATTTATTACCTAGTGATATTTATATTAAAGACTTAAATAAAGTAGTTGATGCTTTTCACGCTAGATTTGCAGTTATAAAGAAAGAATATATTTATAAAATAAATATAGGTCTTTATAATCCAATTATGAAAGATTACTGTTTACAATATAATAGATTATTAGATATTAAAGCTATGAATTTAGCTTTAAAATATTTTGAAGGAGAACACAATTTTAAAGCTTTTACTAAAAAAAGTGAAGAAAAAGAAGATTATGTTAGAATAATTTATAAAGCTAGCTTAGAATTAGTTGATAATATTTTGACTATTTCTTTAATTGGTAATGGCTTTTTGCGATATATGGTTCGCAATATTGTTGGAACTTTAATTGAAATTGGTGAGCATAAAAGAACACCTATGGATATAATAGAATTAATAAAAATGGAAGATCGGACTAAAATAGGTGCAACAGCGAAACCTAATGGATTATATTTAAAGGATATATGGTATAAAAATTAGTATATTATAACATTTGTTATTGTATTTTATCCAAATATAAAGAGTTATGAAAAAAGTTTATGATAAATAATAAAATTTATAACTATGATTATGATGTGCCATATTTAAATAATTAATTTTAACATTTATAAAATAGAAGTAATTTTAATGGATGTGTAGATTAGATGATAAAAAAATTAATATACTTAAGAAATTAGTTTTATCATAAACATAAAAAAAACAAAATATAAAAGTTAATTTTAGTTAATAATAAATAAATTGTGATGTTTAATGTATACATATCTTATATTACCTCTTTATTTAATTTAATGCATTTTTATAGTTAATGATGGAATAGTTATTAAATTAGTATAAAAATACAATAAAAAACATATATTTTATTGACTTTTTACTTACTTTTTAGTAAAATTTTAACTGGTACATTTATTTATCCCACATAAGTAGAAATTGGAACAATCTACTTAATGTAATTAAGAGGAGAGAAAAAAATGAAAAATTCATACATGCAAAGAAAAGAAGACATTGTACGCAATTGGTATGTAATCGATGCTAGCCAATACAATCTAGGTCGTTTAGCTACTAAAGTTGCTCACATTCTTCGTGGTAAGCATAAAGCAACTTACACCCCTCATGTTGATTGTGGAGATTTTGTAATTGTTGTTAATGCTTCAAAAGTTAATCTTACAGGTAATAAACTAGATGACAAAATTTATTATAACCACAGTGGTTATACAGGCGGACTTAGAGAAAGAACCGCACGTGTTATGAAAGAAAAGTATCCAAATGAGATGATTGAAAGAGCAGTTAAAGGAATGCTTCCTAAAGGAAGACTTGGAAGACAAATGTATAGAAAGTTATTTGTATATGAAGGTAGTGAACATCCACATATGGCACAAAAACCAATCATATTAAATAAAGACTAAGGAGGATTTTAAATGGCAGAAAAAAGAATTTTTCTAGGAACTGGTAGAAGAAAATCAAGTGTAGCACAAGTTAAATTAGTTCCTGGTAAAGGAAATATTACCGTAAATGGTAGAGATGTAAGAGATTTTTTCCCTTATGAAACTAATGTTATGGATTTAAAACAACCTTTAGTTGCAACTAATACTGAAAATACATTTGATATAACTGTAAAAGTAAATGGCGGTGGTTTTACTGGCCAAACTGGAGCTATTAGATTAGGTATTACAAGAGCTTTATTGGAATATGATAAAGTAAATGAGCAAAATGAAGATAGTTTTAGAAAAATTTTAAAAAGAGCTGGTTTTGTTACTAGAGATGCAAGAAGCAAGGAACGTAAAAAACCAGGGCTTAAAGCTGCAAGACGTGCACCACAATTCTCAAAACGATAGGATACAGTTTTCATTTAACCCCTATAGACTTAGTGTTTATGGGGGTTTTGCATGTTTAAGAATATAATAAAACACCATTGGATTTGGTTCGTAGCACATAAGTAGCACGCATAAATAGTACAAATTAGATGACTAATTTGTACACTGATGTTATAATATATGCATTAGGGAGGTTTTACATATGGAAACTAATAAAGATTTAATGGAGTACATTAATGCTTTATTGAGCAAATCAGAAGAAGCTTATTTAATGGCATTAGAAATTATAAACAAACCTACAATTAATTATCGAACAGAAGGTTTTTGCTTTTTTATTTGCAATGCATGGGAGTTACTTCTTAAAGCTATTTTAATAAGAAATAGTAACGATATTACATGTATAAATTTTAAAGATGACCAAAATAGAACTATTGGTTTAGATGAATGTGTAGAAAGATTTTTTACTAGCACAACAGATAAAACAAAAGCGAATATTTCCTATATTAGAAATGTAAGGAATAAAGCAACTCATTTAATTATTCCAGAATATGACTTTTTATTAGCATCTGCATTTCAAAGGTGTATAACAAACTTTAATAATACCTTTGAAAAGCAGTTTCCAGAGTATAATCTTAATAAAAAAATTACACCTTTTGTAACTTTAACTAATCCAGGTAATTTGGAAAAGTCGCCTTTAATTATGAATCCAACTAATATGTTGGTTTATAACAAACTAATTAGTGATTTGCAAAAAGATGAGGATTTAGTTCAAACATTGAGATTGGTAT
>CAOJZR010000067.1 GCA_948466105.1 uncultured Bacillota bacterium
AGCCTGTATATTGGTCACCATCAAGTGAATCAGCATTAGCAGAAGCTGAAATTGAATACAAAGATCGTAAAGATCCTTCTATTTTTGTAGCTTTTGAAGTCGTTGAAGGCAATGAAAAAGTAAAAAAAGGTGAACAACTAGTTATCTGGACAACAACGCCTTGGACTTTGCCAGGTAATTTGGCAATTGCTGTAGGTGAAAAATTTGAATATGCCAAAGTTTTGGTAGCTGATAAGACATATATTGTAGCTTTAGAATTAGTTGACAACTTAATGCAAGAATTTGGCTTTGATAACTATGAAGTAATAGATGTTATTCCAGGATTGTCTTTTACAGGAGTTAAATATAGACATGCTTTTATGGATCGTATTAGTCCAGTGGTTCTTGGTTATCATGTTAATTTAGATGCTGGAACAGGTCTTGTACATATTGCCCCTGGTTATGGTGTTGATGACTTTAACATTGGTAAGGAATATAATTTAGGGCTTATAAATGGTGTTGATGATAGTGGTGTATTGACTGATGAGTCTGGTGAATTTGCAGGTCTTTTCTTTGAAGATGCCAACAAAGCTATAACCAAAAAATTAGATGAGTTAGGTGTTTTACTTAAACTTAAATTTATTACACATTCATATCCACATGATTGGCGAACTAAGAAACCAATAATTTTTCGTGCAACTTCACAATGGTTTTGTAGTATAGATAAAATAAGAGAAAAATTATTAGATGAACTTGATCATAATGTTTGTTTTCACACAGAGTGGGGAAAGAAACGCCTTTATAATATGATTCATGATCGTGGTGATTGGTGCATTTCAAGGCAAAGAGTATGGGGGGTACCTATTCCTATTTTTTATAATGAAGATGGCAGCGAAATTTTAGATTATGATGTAATGATGCATGTTGCTTCATTGTTTAGAGACTATGGATCTAATATTTGGTTTTTAAAAGATGCTAAAGAGTTGCTTCCTAATGGTTATACTAATGCGAAAAGTCCAAATGGCAACTTCACTAAAGAGGAAGATATTATGGACGTTTGGTTTGATTCAGGAACAACACACACAGGGGTATTGGCAGAAAGAAATTTGCCATATCCAGCTGATTTATATTTAGAAGGTTCTGACCAATATCGTGGCTGGTTTAATTCATCATTGATAACTGGCGTAGCGGTATATGGAAAAGCACCATATAAAATGCTTGCATCACATGGTTTTACTTTAGATGGCAAAGGTAATAAAATGTCTAAAAGTTTGGGTAACACGATTTTACCTGGGGATATTGTTAGGCTGCATGGTACTGATATTTTACGTCTTTGGGTTGCTTCGGTTGATTTTACTGAAGATGTTAAAATTAGTGATGAGTTAATTAAGCAGATAAAAGAAAGTTATCGTAAGATTAGAAATACTTATAAATTTATGCTTGGTAATCTTAAAGATTTTGATCCGAAGGAAGCTATTAAATATGAAGATATGCCTGTATATGATAAATATATGATGATTAAGGTAAATGAATTTATTGATAATGTTTTAAAAAAATATGAAATTTATGATTTTAAAGAAGTTTTTAAATTAGTTAATAATTTTGTATCATTTACACTTTCTAATTTTTATTTGGATTTTACAAAAGATATATTATATATTGAGGATAAAAATTCGTTAAGAAGAAAAAGTGTGCAGACTGTTATTTATAATATTCTTGGTAGTGAGATTCGTTTATTAGCGCCAATTTTACCTTTTACTAGTGAAGAGGTAAGCAAATTATTGTGGCCTGATATTGAAAGTGTTCATTTAACTGATATGCCTGTTGTAGAGCATTTTGAAGATGAAAAAGAGATTAATAATTTATTTAGTACATTTTTTGAATTAAAAGATGAGATTTATAAAATTTTAGAGGAAAAACGTGCTTCAAAAGAAATTGGTTCTAGTTTAGAAGCTGTGGTTAAGCTTAATTTAGATGGAAAATATGATATAGTAAAAGAAAAACTAGGTAGTTATTTACACCAATTATTAATTGTTTCAAAGGTTGAATTTACAAATGCTATAGATGAAATTGAAGTTGTTAAAAGTACAGGTATGAAGTGTGAACGTTGTTGGAATTATGTTGATACGCTAACTGATAGTATCTGTGAGCGATGTCATAAAGTTGTCTATAAAAAATAATACTAAAAATAGTGTTGGTTATAAATTGATATAAACCTCGTTTCTTGAATATAGAAATGAGGTTTTAATATGAGCAAATCAAATTATAAAGATAAAATAAATGAAGAAAATAGGAAAATTAAAATGCAAAGCTATAATACTTAATGGAATTATTTATTAAATAATAAGTCTATTTATTATAAAATTAAGGAAAAACTAAAAGGATTGTTACCTGTCAATTATAGGTTGCAATCCTCTAGAAAATATTTATAAATTATTCAACTTTTAAAGTTTAGTTCAATATATTTTTTACTTCTATATTTTATTATATTAGTTTGTCTTATCTTTATTATTTTTGATAAATTCTCTTAATAATTTAGTAAGTGCTCTTTTTTCTATTCTTGAAACATAACTTCTTGAGATACCTAAAGATGTAGCTATGTCTTTTTGGGTTATTTCATCTTCATCGTTTAAACCATAACGTTTAATGATAATATTTTGTTCGCGCGGAGTTAAAACATGAAAGTATTCTTTCAGTGCACTAATATTGTTTTTTTTATGAATATCTAAGGCAAAATCAGGTTTAGGTGTTTTTAAAATATCTAAAAAAGTTATCTCATTACCGTCTTTATCAAAACCAACAGATTCATTGATTGAGATATTTTTGTTATTTTTTTTATCTCCACGATAGTGCATTAGAATTTCATTTGAAACTCTCACTTGTTGGAAAGCTAGATATTCTTAAAACATCGCTTGTTTTACTACAAGCACATACATCTTTATCTTGTAATATTCTAGCTCCTATAAAATTAATTGTAATATCCTCGCCATCAGTTGTTACAGAGCTTACAAGAAGCTTTATTAGGTTTCTTTTAGTATTTAGGTCTAATTCGTTAAATTCGTTAAAATACGTGTCTAAAACGTTTAATAAAAGGTCAGCAGTATCTTTATCATTTATTTCTTCATAATTGGTATTCGTTAGATCCTTTATTTGTTTTTCAATTTTTAAATTTTGTTCTTTTAAGGATTTTATTTCTTTAGAAATATCATCCAATAAATCAATATCTACATATTTAATTTTATCTAGTAAAGAATTTATATCTTTTTCATTTTTAGTAAGTGATGATCTTAAAGTTTTTAATTCTTCATTATTTTTATATTCTTCTGTAAAAGTATTTTTAGAGATTTCTTTTAATGATTGATAGAATAGGGATTTAGGATTCGCAAGTTCTTTTATTTTTTCCATCACTAAATCATCAGCTTCTAGTCCATTAATATTTTTACAAGTACATTTTTTTTTCCTACTTTTATCTTTTAATTCGCACATATAATCAAATCTTCTTCTACCATCTTCAGTAATGGTTTTATTTTTAAGTTTAGGTCGCATAAAAGAGCCACAATGAGAACATCTTATAAGTCCTGAAAGTAGTGAATTACTTGCAGATGGTTTACGATACCTCATATCACTATTTTTAAGTAGTAGTTCTTGGATTTCTACCCATTCTTTACCACTTACAACACCTTTATGCTTTCCAATAGAAATAATCCAATCTTCAACATCTCTTTTTATAACAACTTTATTTTTTCCTTTATGTTCTGTTTTATTGTAAACCATTAAGCCATGATTCCCATTAAAATCTTTTTCTTCTGCATAAATTTCTACATCAAACTTTTTAAAGTATTCTAATGTGTCTTTATCAGCATAAGCATAAACAGGATTCGTTAAAATATTTTTTAATCCCCAACGTGAAAAATATTTATTATTTTTAGTTTTTATATCATGTTGAATTGTATAAGTTTCTAATTTAGTTAAAGATTTTAATTCTAGCATTTTTTTAAATAGAGTGATGATAATAGGCATTTCTTCATTTTCTGTAAGTTTAAATAACTTACGTTTTTTTCCATCAATTGTAATATGTTCTATTTGTTCTGAAGCAAAACCGGTAGGAGTATTCCCACCAAGCCAACGACCTGTTTTAGCAAGATCGATCATATTATCTCTTATACGTTCGGCAGTAGTATCACGTTCTAGTTGAGCAAATACAGAACTCATAAACATCATCGCACGACCACTAGGAGTTACATTTTCTATATTTTCAGTAGCTGATAAGAAAACCACACCATAATTATCAAGTTCTGTTACTAAATTACTAAAATCTGTTACATTACGACTAATTCTATCTAATCTATAAAAAGCTATGACTTTAATTTTATTATCTCTTATGTCTTTTAACATCTTTTGAAAAGCTGGGCGATTCATATTATAACCAGTAAATCCCTCATCTTCATAGACAATAATATCATTATCTAAATCAATGTCATCAAATTGAAAAGCTATTTTTTTCTTACACATTTCTATTTGATTCTTGGTGCTTTCTCCTTTACCTGTATATTTTGATTTTCTAGAATATACTGCTATTTTACGATCATCTTTTTTCTTATTTGAATTTTGCATATTTTTAGTTCCTTTCCAACATGTATTAACTTAATATAGTATATCACAAAAACAAAATAATAGATATAGTTAGTCAAAATAAAAAAGACTATAAAAGTCAATTTTTATTCCCAATTAGCAATCTTCCATGTATTATTATCTTTTTTGATTGTCGCAGTTAAAACAGAATAAGTTTTTTCTATACCATCAGTACAAAGTAACCCAACAATACATTTTGTTTCTCTTTCGTAATCTATCGTAACATTTATTTTTAATTCTGTATCATTTAT
>CAOJZR010000068.1 GCA_948466105.1 uncultured Bacillota bacterium
TTGTAAGATTTTAAGTCAACATCTATTATAAAGGCCTATTTTTATAAACAAAACTTAAATAATTTTATATAGTTATGTATCTATTATGGCTTTAATATCATTTCATAATCAATATAACACCCAGCAAAAGGTGTATCTGTATTCTCTCTTTCACCTACTTTTATAAAGCCTACACTCTCATAATTTTTTTGAGCTGCCACTGTAATTTCATTAGTTGTTACACATATTTTTTTTACTTCATAGTTTTTAATTCTATTAAGTGCTTCTTGTAATTGAAGTTTGCCATACCCTTTACCTTTAAAACGCGATAAAATACAATTATGTCCTATTGATACATAATTAGGTCTATTTCTAGGATCCCATGATATATGGCCAACTGCAATACCATCTACTACTGTAATAAAACCATAGCAATCAGCAACAGAAGTTAAATGTGAATAGAAAAAATCATCATACTCTTGCCACATGCTATTCCAAAATTTTTTGCAATTATCATTAAAAGAATAGGCATCAGCTAATTGCTTATATAAGGTTCCTTTAGGAAAATCACTTATTTTTTTAAACTCTATCAAATTAATACTCCTTTCAGTTTAATAGAACAACACTTTAAAATATCAAATTTTAATTAAAAAACCTATCTTGTTTTTTAAAACATCAAAGATATATAGTTATAATATAAAAACGACTTTTGGCAAGCCGTCTTCTATTATTGCTCTAATAACAAAACTACTTGGTAAACATTTAATCTAATACTTTTCTAGCATAATCTGTAAATATAAATTGTCGTTGACCTATGTCATTTCTATCAATTTCAATAAGTATATTATCTTTTACACCATCATCAAAAAGTTTTTCGTCAAAGTGTTTTTTTATCTTTGGCGTTAAACATATCTTTCCTTGTTTTATATATCTTAAAACTAGTTTATTATATTTAGATTTTATTTGTTGTTCCATTTTTATTTCTCCTCATTTTCTAATATTTCTTCTAAGGTATCTCCGTCTTTTGACTTTACCTTTATTACTTCACTATTATTAATAGTTATGTTTTATATACTATAATAATTATACCATAAATTTCAAAAATAGTATAAAAAGTATCTCAACTGTACTGAATCTTTAACAGTTTCTTCTTTGATAATACTACCATTAAAGCTCCATCCTTTTAGAGTATTTTCTTGTAAACAAAAAACTAATCCATTTCTGAATTAGTTATTTATCAAACTCAAACTTTAAAAGTTTGAGTAGAATTCCTCTTGGTAGCGAGGGTGAGACTCGAACTCACAACCTATCGGGTATGAACCGATTGCGCTAGCCAGTTGTGCCACCTCGCCATAAAATGTAGGCAATATAAATATAGCATATTTACCTACATTTGACAATACTGTTTTTAAATCTTTTAAAAAAAACTAGTAATTTATTGCTCTTAATTCAAAATAAGCTTGTGGATGAGAACAAACTGGACAAACCTTAGGTGCACTCTCACCAAAATGAACATGTCCACAATTACGGCAAATCCAAGCAACTTGTGTTTCTTTTTGGAAAACAGTTTCTTCTTTAATATTATTAAGCAATGTAAGATATCTTTCCTCATGTTGTTTTTCAATAGCTGCTACACCTTCAAATAGACTAGCAATATGATCAAAACCCTCTTCACGAGCAGTTTTAGCAAAATTAGCATACATATCAGTCCACTCATAGTTTTCACCACTAGCAGCATCCTCTAAATTAGCAATTGTATCTTTAACACTACCACCATTTAAAAGTTTAAACCACATTTTAGCATGCTCTTTTTCATTATTAGCAGTTTCCTCAAAAATAGCAGCAATTTGCTCATAGCCATCTTTTTTGGCTTTAGAAGCGAAATAAGTATATTTATTTCGTGCTTGACTCTCACCAGCAAAAGCAGCCATTAAATTTTGTTCTGTTTTTGTTCCTTTCAATTCCATAAAACATCCTTCTTTCTATTTACATTATAATACTTGTGTACTACTCTTTCATTATATAAACAATATTTTTATTAGTCAAGACACTTTAATTAATATCTTCAAGTCTTACACTAACAAGTTTACTGACACCAGATTCTTGCATAGTAATTCCATACAAAATATCAGCATATTCCATTGTTTTTTTCTTATGTGTAATTAATATAAACTGTGTTTTATCTTTTAAACCATTTAAATATTTACCAAAAGAATCAACATTTGCCTCATCAAGCGCTGCTTCAACTTCATCTAAAACGCAAAAAGGACATGGTCTTGCTTTAATAAGCGCAAATAATAAACTAATGGCTGTAAAAGTCTTTTCTCCTCCAGATAGCAAAGAAATACTACTTAATTTTTTTCCTGGTGGACTTGCAACAATTTCAATACCTGTTTCAAGCATATTATCTGGTTCAGTTAAAGTAAGATTAGCATATCCACCTTTAAATAACTCTTTAAAAGTAGTTTGAAAATTACTTTGAATTACTTTAAAAGTAGTTTGGAAATCATTAATCATCACTTCATCCATTTCTTTTATAATATTAAGTAATGTATCTTCTGCTTTAACTAAATCATCTCGTTGCCCAATTAAAAACTCATATCTTTGACTAACTTCCTCATATTGTCCAATTGCAAGTGTATTAACCTCTCCTAATTGTTTAATTGCTAATTTAAGATTTAAAACCTTATGACGAGCTAATTCAGGATCTGTTTTAAGGGTATAAGTATCTTTAGCTAGTTCATATGTCATACTATAAGTCATATTTAAATTATTTAACAAAGTATCTAATTTAACATCCATGCGATTTACTTCAATTTCAAGGGCTTTTAATTCTTTGTTTTCTAAACGCTTATCAGTTTCATATTTTTCTAATAAATCGCTTGTATCTTCTCTATTTTTGTTTAATGAACTTATTTCTTGTTCAATTTTATCTTTTTCTTTTAAACAATCATAATAATTATTTAAAATATTTTCTTCTTCTTTAGAAACAGTATTATTTAAAATATTTCTTTCGTTTTCAATTTCAAAAATAATATTGCTAAGTTTATCTTCCATCTCCTTTTTTAGAGAAAAAAGACTACTTTGTTTTATTTTATTCTCACTATTTTTAGCATTCATTAAATAAAGATTATCCTCTTGAGCTTTTAAATCATAATCACACTCATTAATTTTATTTTCTAAATTTTTAATATCATTTTCTAAGAGTGTTGCTGTTTTAAGCATTGCTTCTAACTTCTGCTTCTCTGCAATAATATTTTTACTAGCACTTTTACCTCCAGTAATTGAACCCCCAACATGAAGTAAATCTCCTTCTAAAGATATAACACGATATCTATAATTTAATTTTTTACTAATAATATTAGCACTATCAATATTGCTTGCAACAATTACATTACCTAAAGCATTTTCTACAATTCCTTTATATATGGGATTATATTTAACTAAGGTAGCTGCAATACCAATAAAACCACTAACTTCTTTAACTATAGCTAATACATTTAAATCAATAACTTTAGACTTAATAATATTTAAAGGTAAAAAAGTAGCACGTCCTAAATTATTTTGCTTTAAATAACTAATACATTCTTTAGCACAGATTTCATTATCAACGATAATGTTATTAATAGAACTACCTAAAACGGTTGTTACAGCTAATTTATACATATCATCTATTTGTAAAATGTTGCCAAGAATTTCATGAATTCCTGTTAATTTAGGATTATGTAAAATATTTTTAACTGCATAAGGTAACAGCTCATTATGTTCAATACTATGTTTTAAAGTATCAATCATATTTTTAATATTTATTTCATTTTTAGCTTTGCTTGTAAGTTCAGCATTAATTTTAAAACGTTTATTTTTAATATTGTTTATTTTATCAACTACTACTTTTATTGCAGCTGTTTGTTTTGCAATATCCTCTTCTAAAGTTTTAAGTTGTAGCTCATATTTTTCAATATTGCGCTCCAAACTAAGCTTCGTCTCTTGGTTTTGAATTAAACTACTATGAACCTTAGCATCATCAACTTCATATTTTTGTCTCTCTAAAATAAGTGTTTTTTGACTATTTAGTTTTTCAGCTTTGGTAATTATTTCATATAATTGTTGTTGTTTAATCTTTAACTGATTATCAAGACTACTAAGAGTATTTTTAAAGGTCAGCATTTTAGCTTCATTGGTTGAAGAAGCAGCAGTTATATCTCCAATATCCATTTCTAAGGTTTGAATTTTATTTTTTTTAGCTTGGTATTCATTATTAATATTATTAATATCATAAATCATCAGTGCTATTTCATTTTCCTCTAAATCACTTTTAAGAATATTATAGTTTAAGGCCTTATCACGTTGTTCCTTTAAAGGCCCAACCTGTTTTTCAAGTTCATTAATAATATCTTCAACTCGATGCATATTATCATGCGTTTTTTCTAGTTTTCTTAAAGCTTCTTCCTTACGTCGTTTATATTTTAAAACATTAGAGGCTTCTTCAAAAATAAGTCGACGTTCACTTGGTTTACTATTTATTATTTCTTCAATTTTCCCTTGTGAAATAATATTAAATGACTCTTTAGCAATTCCACTTTCTAATAATAAATCACTAATATCCTTTAAACGACACTTTTCTTCATTAATAAAATACTCATTTGTTCCATCACGATATACACGTCGCTTAATAGCTATCTCATTATAATTAATAGGCAAAAAACCATCTGTATTATCAAGAATAAGCGTAACAGAAGCAATATTTTGGGCATTTCGTGACTTACTACCCTGGAAAATAACATCGCTCATATTACCATCGCCTCGCAATGATTTTACAGATTGTTCTCCTAAAACCCAACGAACAGCATCTACAACATTACTCTTTCCA
>CAOJZR010000069.1 GCA_948466105.1 uncultured Bacillota bacterium
TCTTATATATTTAAATCTGTTGCATTAATTAAATAAACAATCTTTTAGTTAAAAACTATTGTATATTTTATATCAATAGTTTTTTTACACGAAAATAATAAAAAAAGAAACCTCTTCGTTTCTTTATATTTTAAATATTTATAACTTACACTAACAACTCAATTCATTTATTTTTTTTATAAGCCTTCCCATTTCATCATCCAAATCTCTTATTATTTTTGAACAACTAATTAATTCATTACCAAAATCATCACCATTTTTACCAATACATTTATATTGTAGTTTATGGTCAACATTAGCCCAAAAATCCATAGCTAGTGTTCTAATTTGAATTTCAGCTTTAACATAAACTGTCTCTTTTATAAGTGGCACAGGAACTCTTACAATTAAATGATAACTAGCATATCCAGTATCTTTAGGTGTAGTTATATAGTCTTTTTCTTCAATCACTTCAATACTATCAGAAGATCTAATAATATCAACAAGTGTATAAACATCATTTATAAATGAACACACAATACGTATTCCAACAATATCATTTAATTTTTTAATAATATCTTCAACAGTCATATCAAAATGACGACGCTTTACCTTTTCAATAATACTCTCATCTGTCTTAATACGTGAAACTATATGTTCAACAGGATTATAACTATTTTTTAAGGCAAACTCATCTTTTAAAATATCAAGTTGTGTTTCAAGAATCTTTAGTGCTGATTTAGCCCTAAGACGCATTTCCATATATGCTTCACTTTTAATTAAAGTCTCTTCTTCTGTCATATTCCATCCTTTCTAAAAACTTCAACATTATACCATTAAAATTCCTTTTTAGCAAATTCTTTTTTTACTAAAAGCCACTTCTTTTAAACAATTTTTCTAAGTCATATTTAGAATAAAAAATAATCGTTGGACGACCATGTGGGCAATTAAAAGGATTATCACAGTTTCGAAGATCGTTTATCAAAGCTTCCATCTCATTTAAAGTAATATTTTCATTAGCTTTAATTGCCATTTTACAGCTAAGCATTGTTGCTACTTTTTCATTAAATTTTTCAATTGAAAAATTTTTTTCAATATGAATAATAACTTCAATAATTCTATTTATTGCATCATTTTCATATCCTTTAGGTAACCAAGTTGGGTGTTCTTTTACAACAATCGAATTAAGGCCAAAGTCTTCAATAGTAAAACCAATATTAGTTAAAACCTCTAAATTTTCTTTTAAAATAATATAATCATTATTAGATAATTCAATGGTAAGAGGAAATAGCAAAGCAGTTTTTAACGGATTAGGATTACCCATTTTCTGTTTATACATTTCATAGTTAACGCGTTCTTTAGCTGCATGTTGATCAATTAAATACATTCCAAGCTCATTTTGACATATAATGTAAGTTCCATGAATAAGGCATACAGGATATAATTCTGGAAGTCTTTCTTTTTTGGAAACCAAAGGTTCAAAAGAAATATCTTCTTCACTTACCATATCCGCATTAACAACAATTTCTTCTTTAATTTCATCTAAAAAAGTATCTTCTTTATTTAAACGTTCTAAATTAAATAACATTTCTTCATAACGATGTTTATTTTCATCTTGCTTTTTTTCCTCCACTGCTACTGTAGGAATTAAGGTTTTAGTACTAATCGCATCTCTAATCATTTTAGAAATCAAATCTTCTAAAGCAGCCATTTTAGAAAATTTAATATCCATTTTAGTAGGATGAATATTAACATCAATTAGACTAGGATCAACAGTTATATTTAAAACAATGATAGGATAACGATTATCTGGTTTATATGAGTGATAACTATCATTTATAACTTTATTTAATTCTGTATTATGAACAATTCTTTTATTAACAAGTGTAATCATATTATTTCTACTTGAGCGATGAATTTCTGGCAAACTAATATAACCACTAACCTCATAATCTAAATTACTAGCACTAACAGGAAGCATTTTTTTAGCAATTGCTATGCCATAAATACTACTAATCGTTTTTAATAAATTACCTTTACCATCAGTATTAAGTAAAACACTGCCATTATTTACAAGTACAAATTTAATATCAGGACAAGTAAGTGACAACTTATTGATATAATCAGTAACACTTGCTAACTCACTATAAAGGCTTTTTAAATGCTTGAGACGTGCTGGAGTATTATAGAAAAGATCGCGCACACTAATAGTGGTTCCCCTACGTGCATCACCATTAGAGACATTTATAATCTTGCCACCATGCACTTCAACAATTGTACCAACCTCACCAGTTGATGTTTTTAAGGTAATATTACTAACACTTGCTATACTAGCTAAAGCTTCCCCTCTAAAACCTAGAGTTGTAATTCGGTATAAATCATCTTCACTAATTATTTTACTAGTAGCATGTCGTTGAAAAGCGATAATAGCATCATCATAATCCATTCCTTTACCATTATCTGTCACTTTAATTTCTCTAGTTCCTGCATCAATTAATTCAATTTTGATTTCTGTAGCTTGTGCATCTATACTATTTTCAACAAGTTCTTTAACAACCGAAGCACATTTTTCAACCACTTCACCAGCTGCTATCTTATTAGCAAGCAATTCATCCATAACTTTTATAACACTCAATATACACACCTTCTTAGTTTATTTTATTAAATAATAGTAGTAAAGAAATCGCACTGATGATTAAAGCTATTCCAGCTATTTTGAAACTCATTTCATCAAACAAGACTAAAGCAATAATGAAAATGATAATAGAAATTAATAATAATCTAAAAGCCCAAGCTCTTCTAATATAATTCTTATAATCAAGTTTAGCTTGTCCTGTACTTTTAAGACAAACTGCTAAAGCATGCTGCTGACCATTGAAATGTTTTTTAGGTACCATATAATCTTTACCATAATGATTTACTAAATAGTTATGGGTATTTGCTGGAACAGGTAAATCATAACTTTCAAATTTCAAGGTTGTAAGCGGTATAATATCTGTATACAAATATCTAAAAGCTTTTAAAGGATTTTTAAATGTCCAAGCTAAAGTTCCACCTAAATACTTGGAGTTTTTATAGCGTTTATCATAATATTTATCCAAAGCAACATAAGCTTTTTTTAATATAATAGGATTAATATTTAAATTTTCAAAAAAGATAATAATTGGCATCAAAATAATATTTATCATCCGATAACAAACATCAACATATTTTTTTTCTGCAACATGATTCAAAATAAAAATATCAATAAATATACCATTACACCCACATTTATTAAAAAGCTGCTGATTAACTTCTTTAATATATGTGTTTTTTTTCTTTATTTTCATATTAGGACCAGTCACAAGTGCTTTTTTATTTACTTCAAAACATTCAAATGTATATTCACTACCCAACTCTGTTGGTAAGACTGCAAGTAATTTTTCATAATCACTTCTAAGCATTTCAATATCTAAATCATCATCCCAAGGAATAAAACCATGTTCTCTTTTAGCTCCTAAAAGGGTTCCTGATGATAAAAAATATTTTATATCATGTTTTTTACATATTTTATCAATATCAAGAAGCATTTCTAATAAAGCCTCTTGTAAATCACGAACAGTTACAACTTCTTCCATAACATTCTCCTTCATGTCTCTAAAGTTAAAATTACTTTTTCACCATTAACTGGTGTATCTGGTAAAATACTTTGACTTGTTACTTTCCCATAGCCAGTAAACTCATAATCAATCTGCAACAGATTCAAAATTTTAATGGCATCAATAATATAATATCCAACTAAAGATGGCATTTTTACTGTACTATCATTTGTTTTAAGGTACACTTTATCTTTAGATAAAACAACATGATTTTGATATGGATATTGACTTACAATATAATTGCCACTTCCTAAGATAACAGGATTTAACCCTAAAGCAAAGAGTTTTTCTTTAACTTCTTCAGTTGGGTGATTGATATAATTATCTAAAGTTATTTCTTTTACACTATAATCCTCCTCAGCAGTTGGAAACATATTTAAATATTTAGCAGTACTATTCATAACTGATTTAGTAGCTTCATATAGTCCTTTGCTGGCTCCTTCCTTTGGTCTTTGAATAAAGCCATAAATAATGATACTTGGATCATCATTAGGATATATACCTGTAAAAGAATAGATATAATCATTATAACCATTATAGTATTTGCCGTTTTTAGTATCAAATATTTCAGCGGTTCCAGTTTTACCTATAATATCAAAACCTGCAATTTTATAATATTTGCCTGTTGTTTGGGGATCTGTACCATTTACTGTTTTATACATCAAATCTTTTATCTTGGTAATTGTCTCTTCTTTTACTTTAGGCTCAGAAGCTACAACTTGACGTTCATAAACAGTTTGATTGGTATTAGGATCAACGATTTTTTTTATTAAATGTGGAGTTAACATCTTACCATTATTAGCAATTATAGTAAGGGCTTGTAGTTGTTGAATAGCAGTTATAGTGATACCTTGACCATAACCAGCTGTTGCTACTTCAACAGGATACTCAAACTTAAGTGTACCACTTGCTTCTTTAGGTAGCTCAATATTGGTACTACTGCCAAAGCCAAAACGTTTTAGACAATCTCTTAAATCTTCTTTAGTAATAAAACGATCAACAATATTGGCAATTCCTGTATTACTAGAGTAAGTATAACCAGTATCAAAGTCTATTTCTCCCCAACCATATTTATTCCAATCTCTAATTGTTGCATCACCAATAGTAATACTTCCTGATTGATATTTATCCTCTCCAACATAAGTGCCTTTATCAATAGCACACATATAAGTATAAGTTTTCATCGTTGAGCCTGGTTCATAGGTATAATTATTTAGTAAATTATAGT
>CAOJZR010000070.1 GCA_948466105.1 uncultured Bacillota bacterium
ATAAATCTCTAACAGCTTTATCAGGGTAATGGAAAGCCCTTTTAGTTGCATCATCATAATTGGTTGTACCTGTTTTAGCTCCATAAACGACATTACCAATATTGGCATATTTACCAAGTGCAACAGGTGCAGTACTTTTAAGCAAATCACAAATAATATAAGCTGTTTCAGCACTCATAACTCTTTTACGATCTGTTTTTTTCTCATGAGTTTCATTATTATTGTCAAGCACAACCTTTGTATAACTATAAGCCTTTGTATAGTAACCACCATTTGCAAAAGCAGCATAGGCATTAGCTAACGTAAGTGGTGATTCGCCTGTATAACCACCAATAGCATGGGCTTCATGCAGTTTTCCACTATCAATTTCAGGTGATAAACCTAAACTTGTGACAAATTTTTTAACATTGGCGTTATCATTTTGTTGAAAAGCCTTAATTGCAGGAATATTCCAAGAGTTAGAAAGGGCAGTTCGCATAGTCATAAGTCCTCTAAATTTATTATCCCAGTTGTTAACCTCAGGACCATTGGTGTAAGTATATGGTTCATCAGCAAACATTTTAGCTGGAGACCAATTTTCATATTCAATACCTGGTGCATAATCATAAAGTGGTTTAGCAGTTGAACCAATTTGATTTTTAATATCCGTTGCGAAGTTAAGTATTTTAGCGCCTTCACGATTTCTTCCGTTTCCAATAGCTAAAATAGCACTAGTTCCTGAATCTAATATAGCAACTCCTGCTTGAACAACTTCGTTTTCCCATTTAAAGTTTTCACCACTCATAATTTTATTTAATTGATCTTGTTTTTCGATATCAAGAGTAGTGTATATTTTCATTGGAACATCATAAGGATCTAATTTTAAATCATTGTAAACTTCTTTAACA
This sequence comes from uncultured Bacillota bacterium, assembly GCA_948466105.1. Lineage (GTDB taxonomy): Bacteria > Bacillota_I > Bacilli_A > RF39 > UBA660 > CAOJZR01. The sequence goes on from CAOJZR010000070.1 coordinate 888, forward strand.
ACTGTATCAATAAATCCTTGATAAGCTGAATTGTCATTTGTTTTCTTTTCTTTAACAATTTTTTCAACATTCATTTTTAAAGCAATTTCTTTTTCTTCACTAGTTATATAACCATGACGCTCCATTAGATTTAAAACGGTTTGTCTTCTTTTTTCTGTTTTTTCTGGATTAAGGTATGGATCATAAGAAACAGGTGCTTGGAAAAGACCAGCAATCATGGCTGCTTCGGCTAGATTGATATCTTTAGCATTTTTTCCAAAGTAAGTAAGACATGCCTGTTCAACTCCATAAGCGCCTCCGCCCATATAATAAGCATTAACATAGAAAGTAAGAATGTCTTCTTTAGAATAGTGTGGTTCGATTTTATAAACTGCCATATAGACATCTGTAAATTTTCTTTTGATACCAGCAAGACCTGTACTCGCTGCTTTACCAGTAGTTGCATCAGCAGTAAATTGGTTTTTATTTATTTGCATTGTAAGGGTTGATGCACCACCTGCATCAATTCCTAGAAGCTGTTGAATAGAAGCTTTTAGAAATCTTGGTAAATCAACCCCATTGTGAGTAAAAAATCTTGAGTCTTCAGTTGCAATAATTGCATCAATTAAAACTTCTGGAATTTGATCATATTTTAAATTTTCACGCATCTGTGAACCAAGACGAGCAAATTCTTTGCCTGTTGAAGTGTATAGAATAGAAGAATTTTGACTATACAATTTGTTTGGATCGAATTCAGGAGCATTTTTAATAATTGAACTAAAGAATGCACAAATAATGCCAATTACAGTAAGAGCACAAAGTGCTATAAAGATGATAATTATTTTAATAATCATTTTCTTTTTAGATTTTGCCATTTTCTTTTTTGAACTTTTTTTGACTTTAGTTTTCTGTTTAGAATTACGTGGTTCCTTTTTTATGTTGCCACTTTCTTTCTTTTTGAATTTAGGAATAGCTTTAATTGTTGTTAAGATAATAATAATATCTATGATACTAACAATAAGCAAGGCTTTTAAAAAACCTAAGGCAAAGCTACCAATAATTAAAGCCATAAGACTTAATACTGCAATAACCAAAGTATTACTGTTTTCTTTAATTATTTTTTTGATTTTATTAATATTCATAAATTACCTCCAAAATAGATGTTATCTATAATTTTCAAATAGTCCACTCTAGGCTGTATTTTATCTTTAATTAGATATCCTTTTTCCTTAAAAAAACTAAGCGAAATAGATTTTTTGTTATTTGTGTCTAAAAAATGCATTAATTCTTGACCATCTAAATAGTAAGTTTCATTTAAAGTACTAAAGCGAACAATTAAAAAACCAATGCCACCATGTTTTATGATTTTTCGTAAATGAGTGATTTGATGACTATGTATGTTTGATAGTGGAAAGCTTGTTTTACTAGTTGTTTCTTTAGCTTCAAAATCAATATATTTACCTTTATAGATTCCATTGTAATCAGTTGTGGATGGTGTTTTAAAATAACCCTCTTTAATTTTAGCTTCATAGCGACTTGGATAAGCTACTTTACTAATAGTAATAGGGGTGGGTTTTTTATAAATAACAGCAATATCATTTATAAGATAAAATTGATTTGAAACATTAATATCATTTTCAAGCCCCATTCCACGATTGCTATGGGTGTTAATTCTTTTTAAATCATTTAATGTATAACCCACTATTTCTCACCACTATAATTATACTATAAAAGATTAAAAATTACCATAAACATTTTTTAAGTTTAGTAAAAGATTTTTCTAGTTTTGTCGAATTGAATGAACAATATGGTTATATGTGCTATAGTAACATAAAAGAGGGTGATAATATTAAAACACATCATGTAGAGAGTATTTTTAATAAGATGTTAGATGATATAAATGAACTTAAAATAACTACTTATAAGAGATTTTCTGGTAAGTAGTTTTTTTAAATTGACAAATGTACCTTTTTTTGAGAGAATATTGAATATAGAAAAAGAGGTGCTAAATGTATCAAGATAGACTATTTTTGACAGTACAAGATATACTTGATGAAGATTTTAAGCTTGATACTAGAGGATATAGACCCCAAGAAGTTGATCGCTTCTTAGATAAAGTTATCCATGACTATGAAGAGTATCAGGCCTATATAAAAGAATTAGAGACAGAAAAAAAAGAACTTGTTGATGATAACATTAGATTAAAACAAGAAATACGTAATTTACGTACTAAATTAGATGTTTTAAAAGATAGTGAAGGAAGTGATTCATCAACTAATAACGCTGATCTTTTGAGAAGATTATCTAATCTTGAAAAAATAATATATGGCAAAGAATAATAGTACTTTGACAAACGCTGTATTTTTATAATATAGAGGAAAGTCCATGCTTGCACTATTCTGAGATGATAGTAGTGATTGTGCATAGGGAAAAAATAACCTATGGTAGTTTATTAACTAACGGCGAAGAAATTACCTAAGGCATATACTATGGTAAAAGTATTTGTAAAGTGCCACAGAAACGTAGTTTTTAAGAAATTAAAAAATGAAACGTGGTAAACCCCACAAGCAAGAAACCCAAATTATGGTAGGGGAGCTTCTATAAGAAGAAATGAATTCTTTAGAGGATCAATTTAAATTGATAGATAAATGTTTGTCACCTTTAATCAGGTACAGAACATGGCTTATAAAGTATTATTGTTTTTTTAATAAATAGAAATAAGGTGAATATCTTTGAAAGAAATAGGTGAAAAATTAAAGGAAACTAGAGAATCAATGGGTATAACAATTGAAGAAGCTAGTGAAGATTTGAAACTACAACCTTCGCAAATAGAGGATATTGAAGAAGGTCGAATGGAAGCTTTTCAAGATATTTTTTATTTAAAATATTTTATTCGTGATTATTCTAAGTATCTTGGCTTAAATAAAGAAGATATGGTAGATGAATTTAATGAGTATCTTTTTGACTATACATCTAAAATATCATTAGAGGACATAAAAAGTGCGAAAAAAAAGGAACCACCTAAAAAAGAAGTAAAAAAAATTCAATCACCATATACAATTGAAAGAAAAAAAAATATAGATATATCTAAATATATTCTTTATGTTTTGGTTGTAATAGGGTTGATAGCTGTTTTTTACTTTGCAATAACGACAATACTTAAAGTTAATAAGGATAAAGGTGAAGATATGCTTATAAATGAAAGGGATAAATAATATGAATTTAGCTAACAAATTAACAATGACAAGGATAGTATTAACGTTTATAATTTTAGGCATTTTGCTTTTACCACTTGATAGTTTATCAATAAGTACTCAAAAGTTATTTATAAATGAAACTCTTGTTGTTGATATTAAGTATTTTATTTCAGGGGGGTTATTTGTTATTGCATTTATAACTGATTTATTGGATGGTTATGTGGCTAGAAAAAAGCATCAAGAAACATTTTTTGGAAAAATGTTAGATGCGATTGCTGATAAGATATTAGTAGATAGTCTTCTTATCATTTTAGCATCACAAGGTTTTATTCATCCTATATTCCCAATTGTTATTATAATTAAAGATATTGTAACTGATATAATTAAGTTAGAATTTAATGTTAGAGGTATTGAGTATAATAAGAGTCATAAATTTGGCAATTTTTGTCTTATGTTAGCTATAACTTTAACTTTGTTTTATAATTTACCATTTGAACTATGGAATTTAAGAGTTTCTGATTTCCTTTTAGTATTTACTTGTATTTTAGCAGTTATAACTATTTTTGAATATTATAATGAGATTAAAAATGTAGAAAGTCAGTAGTGACTTTCTTTTCTTTTTATGGTAGACTATAAATAGTAAATAATAATAAAATATGAAGGAGTTATTGGTTGTATGAAAATAAAGAACAATATAAATGTTGTGTTTGCAAATTGTCAATACTGGGGGGGGGTATATCGATATAAGCTAATTGTTGATTCATGAAAATA
>CAOJZR010000071.1 GCA_948466105.1 uncultured Bacillota bacterium
TCTACACCGCAATCTACACTCTTTCCCTACACGACGCTCTTCCGATCTTGATGAAAATAATGTGAAAACAGATTATGTTTTATATACGATTGATAATAAATGGCAAGCAGATAATCAAGATAAAATATTTGTTTTTAAACTAGTTATATCGTTTGGTTTATTTATATTTATAGCTGTTATAATGCAACTCTTATTTGAAAAGCTTTTAAAGAAAAAATTGGTAAAATAATTAAGGAGGAAATATAATGGGATTATTTTCTAAAAAAACAAAAGCACCTATTTATGATGCTGTTGATTGCGAAAACAAGAAAAAAAGAATGCGTGAAATTTTTAATGAGACATTAAGTGATGGTAATAGTTATGATATTTTATATGCTTACATGACTAGTTCAAAATTTGAAAGAGGGTTTGTTTTTGATACTAATACTACATCTTTTTACTATTATATTGTAGGGTATAGGCTTAGTGATTATTCCTTAGTGTTAGTTCAAGTAGATCAAGACTTGAAAGAACATAGTGAGGCTTATTTTGTTGATATGAGTAAAGTTGTTAATGTTTCTTATAATCCTAAATATTATCAACTATGTTTTGTTTATGAAAAGGGTAGCAGAGAATATGGAGAATTACTAAAAATAGAAGGAACTTCTAGCAAAACTTTGTATGGCCCTAAAAATATCTATCAACCAGAGGAAATAGAAAAATTTCTTGATTTTGCTGAAGCTTTCCGAAGCGATTTAGAACAAAAGGGTTATAAATTAGAAAAATGGAAAAGATAATGTGATAAAGCTTTATCTTTTTTATTATAAAAATATATATTTTTATAATAAGATGGAAAAAGGTAAAGACAATTATTTATATTTAATTGTAATATATTAACTAATATGATATGATATTTGTGCTTGTTTGAGAGAACAACATATTATATTTTAAAATGAACTAGAAAAGGAGTAAACAATGAAAGAAATTGTAGTAAGTTATGAAAAGCAAAGACGTGATTTTTTAAACAAATTAATATCTAATGTTGGTGAAATAGTTGAAGAAAAACATAGAATAGTTTGTACAATAAGGCAAGATTTGCTAGAAAAAAAACCTAGTGATTTTTATATATTAAATCTTATGGGAGTACGTGCTTATTTTGGATTGGTAACAGATGTTATTAATTATTATGGTTTAGATAAGCCTGTAGATTATATTTTTGATGGAATTACATTCGATAAACCAATTAAATTATATGCTAGTTATTGTAATATTGAATTTGTTAATTGTACATTTATTAATTCAGCTATTAATGTTTATACTGCAGACATGATTACTTTAGAAAATAATACTTATATTAATTGTGACCCAATTTTTTTAAGTACTAAATCAATTGTAGATATAAATCAACTTAATATTATAAATGAAAATTTGATAGATAAGTGTAATGCAGATGAAACAAGTTTAGGAATAGATGTTATTACCAAACAAACTAATATTATAAATACAGATGTTGATGCTAATTGTATTAGTATTAAAGCAAAGAATTTGTATATTTACGATACTACAGCTAAAGCATGCAATGTTTATCTAGATGCCGAAAAGATAACAATTGAGCAAAGTTTATTAGCAGCACAAGAAAAAATGGTTATTGTAAATCCAGAATATGCCTCTTTAGTAAAAACTGATAATGGAATCACAAGTATTATGGGTAATGAACAAGAACATAGTAAATCATTTACAATAACAAAAAAAAATTAAAATAAAAAAGTTTAAAATATTGAAATAATTAAGATGGAGGTGGGAAGATGAAGATGATGCTTTAAGTTAGGCATAAACTTTGATTATGCCAAAAAGGAGGCATAATATGTTAGAAGTTAGTATATCTATTGTTATATCAGATAGATATTTGGTAAAAGATTTAAATTTTACTTTAAACAAAGGTGATAAACTTGCCATTATAGGTGAAGAAGGTAATGGTAAGTCAACATTACTAAAAGTTTTATTGGGTAATTGTTCGTATGCTAAAGTTGAAGGAAATATTAATTACCATCAATATAAGCTTGGTTATTTGGCTCAAACATTAACTGATAACCGCAAAGTGATTGATTATTTGTTTTCAGAAGAAGAAGACTATTATAATAATTTAAATGAACTATATAAACATCTTAAAGCATTAGAACTTCATGATACAATTTTAAATCAATTAGTTAATAATTTATCTGGAGGAGAAAAGGTAAAACTTGGTCTTTTAAAGTTATTGTTAGATAAAAGTGATATTCTTCTTTTAGACGAACCAACAAATGATTTAGATATTAAAACATTAACTTGGTTGGAAAACTTTATAAATAAAACAAGTAAGCCAATTATTTTTGTTTCACATGACGAGGTTTTATTAACGAAAACAGCTAATATGATTTTGCATTTAGAACAGCTAAGAAAAAAAACAACCTGTCGTCACACATTTATGCGTACATGCTATGAGGATTATGTTAAAATGCGTTTAAATAGTTTGGATAAACAAAGTCAGTTAGCTAAGAATGAGGCCAGAAACTATTATAAACAACAAGCTAAGTTGAATAAAATAATGCAAATAGTAGAAAATAAACAAAACACTATAACGCGTAAAGATCCCCATGGTGCTAAAGTTTTAAAAAAGAAAATGCATACTTTAAAAGCGCAAGAAAAGCGTCTAAATAAAACAGAATTATTGGAAAAACCTGATGTTGAAGAAAGAATTAATTTGACTTTTGAACAAGTCACTATTCCTCAGTCAAAAGTCATTTTAAATTTAAATTTGCCTGCATTAAGCATTGATGATCGATTATTAGCAGTAGATATTAAGCTTGAAATTATCGGTAATCAACATGTTGCTATTATTGGTGAAAATGGAGTTGGGAAATCGACTTTGTTAAAGAAAATTTATCATGAATTACAAAAACGACAAGATATAAAAGTTGGCTATATGCCACAAAATTATGATGAAGTATTAAATAATTATGAAAATGCTTTAGCTTTTTTAACAGCAAATACGAGTAAGGAAATGGTTACTAAAGCAAGACTTTATTTAGGAAATATGCATTTTACTCAAGCTGAGATGTTAGGAAAGATTAGTGATTTGAGTAATGGTAGTAAAGCAAAACTTATTTTAATGAAATTAGTTATGGAACATTATGATTGTCTAGTTTTAGATGAACCAACTAGAAATATAAGCCCGCTTTCTAGTCCTGTAGTAAGACAAGCGTTAAAAGATTATACAGGTGTGATTATAAGTGTATCACATGATAGAAAATATCTTGAAGAAGTTATAGATTCTGTATATCTTTTAACATCTAAAGGTTTAGAAAAAAAGACTTTATATGATGTTTAATTGATTTAAACAAATGAAAAAGGAACTGTTAGTTAGTTCCTTTTAAATTAAGCGAATTTCGTTTTCACCAAAGAAAGGCTTCTTTTTATTAATACGGTCATAAAACAAAATACCATTTAAATGATCAATTTCATGTTGAAAAGCAATTGCTAGTTCTTCTCTGGCCCTTATTTTAATTGGTTTGCCATGAATATCAAAACCTGTTACTGTAATACGTGCATATCGTGGAACATGACCATCAACTTCTCGATTAACACTTAAGCAACCCTCACCAGCATCAGCGGCAATTAATTCTTCAGAATAACTAATGATTTTAGGGTTAATGACAACATAGTTTCTAAAGATGCCTTCACTTTCTTCATCCACAATGACAATTATTCGTTTTAAAATACCAAGCTGAACAAATGCTAGTCCTGTACCAGGACGTAAATTATATTTTTTCTCATATTCTTCGATTTGACTGAGTTTTAGTTCTTCTTGCATTTTATCAATTAGTTCTAAATCTTCTTTGGGTAGAGGAAAAGTAACCTCATGACTTATTTGTCTTAACAGCTTGTTTTTTTCATCTAAAATATTTAATTTTTTATACATAATGTTACCTCCTACTGCTGTAAATATTTTATCATAAAACTTTAAATTGTCAAAATAAAAGGAAGAAAAATCTTCCTAGTTTCTACCTGGACATGGGTTAGGGCATGGTGTAGGGCAGCAGTTGTTATTATTCCATGATTTAGCGCCAAGTACAATAATTAATAAAATGAATAATACTAATATAATAGCAGCAGCATATCCAACACCATATCCGCCATTTCCATATCCAGCATATCCATTGTTGCAGCAGCTATTTCCATAGCCACTATAGCCACCATAATAATACATATTATTAACCTCCTATCTCTATTATATATTATTAGTTTCTTACAATTTTGACTATAAATAATACCTAATTTTAAAAAAAAATTAAATAACATTTTCAAACAACTAATAATATGTTATTATATAATATGTTAGAAATAATAATAGGTGATAGAGATGAAAGAAATCTTTAAAGTATTTAGAAAAAATCTTAAAGATATGGATAAAACATTATTTTTTATTGGGTTTATTCTATTTGTTTTTGGACTTTTAAATATTGTTACTGCATCTAGTAGAGAAGCTGTTGTTCGCTATGAAACTGGCTTATATTTCTATTTTTTTCAACAATTAAAAATGCTTATAATAGGTTTTATTGGTTTTCTAGTCATCATAAATATTCCAACTAAAAAATATTATAAATTAATCAATTTTGGTTATATGGTTTGTCTTTGTTTAACTATTTATTTGTCTTTTGTAGGTGAAGATACTAAGGGAGCACAAAATTGGATTAACATCATGGGTTTTACATTTCAACCAAGTGAAGTATCAAAAATTGTTATTATTGTTTTTTTAGCTCGATTATTTGAAAAATGGTCAAAAAGATTACGAAAAAGAATTGATAAAC
>CAOJZR010000072.1 GCA_948466105.1 uncultured Bacillota bacterium
TAGATGTTTATCTATGAAAGGCTTTTTCTTTATACTTCTAGCCATATAGTCTCCTTTCGCTATTTTTGCTTACGACGAACAATAAGTTTATCACTAGCTTTTTTATTTTTTCTTGTTTTATATCCAAGAGCTGGTTTACCCCAAGGTGTAACTGGTCCTTTACGTCCAATTGGCGCACGACCTTCACCACCACCATGTGGGTGATCATTTGGATTCATAACAGAACCACGAACAGTTGGTCTAATACCCATATGTCTTTTTCGACCTGCTTTTCCCAAACTAACAAGTTCATGATCAGCATTACCAACTTCACCAATTGTTGCTCTACATGTACTTAATACCTTACGAACTTCACCACTAGTTAAACGGATTAAAGTATATTTTCCTTCTTGTCCAAGCACTTGTGCACTAGCACCAGCGCTTCTAACGATTTGTCCACCTTTTCCGGCCTTTAATTCAATGTTATGAATCAATGAACCTTCTGGAATTTTTGAAAGAGGTAGAGCATTACCAATTTTAATATCAGCATTTTCACCGCTTTCAATTTTCATTCCAACTTTTAAACCTTTTGGAGCAAGAATATATCTTTTTTCTCCATCAGCATAATGTATTAAAGCAATGTTAGCTGTTCTATTTGGATCGTATTCGATAGTAGCTACTACACCAACAACACCATCTTTATTTCTTTTAAAATCAATAAGACGATATTTTCTTTTAGCTCCACCACCACGATGTCTTACCGTGATTCTACCTTGATTATTACGACCACCATTTTTCTTTAATGTAACAACTAATGACTTTTCTGGAGTAGAAGTTGTGATTTCATCATTAATTAATCGACTCATACCACGAGTACCATTAGTCATTGGTCTATAATTTTTAATAGCCATGTTTTTCCTCCTATTTTAGTTAAGTTCGATTGAACTTCCTTCGCTTAATTTAACAATTGCTTTTTTTACTCTACTTGTTTTTCCAGCATATTTACCAACTCTTTTTTTTCTTGGTTTAACATTAATGGTATTTACGCTTTCAACTTTAACATTAAATATTTTTTCAATAGCTTGTTTGATCTGTGTTTTATTAGCTTTAATATCAACACTAAAAGTAATAGTGTTGTGGTTAGCTAATTCACTTGTTTTTTCAGTAATAATTGGTGCTTTAATAATATCTCTATAACTATTCATTATTTAAGTACCTCCTCTACTATTTTTGTTGCTTCAACTGTCATCACTAAGGCATCACTAGAAACAACATCTAATGTATTTATTTCATCAGCTTGTAATAAAACAATATTATTTAGATTACGAGTTGCTAAAATCTGATTTTCATTTAACTCTTCAACCACAATCAAAGTTTTTTTATCTAATTTTAAATTAGTTAAAATAGCTTTCATATCTTTTGTTTTATTACTTGTTATAGCAAAATTGTCAAGAATAACTAATTCTTTGTCTTTATATTTATAAGCCAAAGCTGATTTTAAAGCCAAACGTCTTTCTTTACGATTCATTTTTTTGGCATAACTTCTTGGATGTGGTCCAAAAACAACACCTCCACCTGGCCAATGTGGCGCACGTGTACTACCTTGTCTTGCGCGGCCTGTACCTTTTTGACGCCATGGTTTTCTACCACCGCCGCTGACTTCACTACGTGTTTTAGTATCATGTGTACCTTGTCTTTGTGCATTGCGTGTTAAAACAATAGCATCATATAAAACAGCATCATTTGGTTCAATTCCCCAAACATTTTCATTTAAAGTTATATCACTTACTTTTTCGCCCTTAATATTTAATACAGATAATTTTTCCATTTTTTACCTCCTTAAATTTCTTCTTTCACAGCATTTTCTTCAGTATCAGGAGTTTCAACTGGTGTTTCATTAGTATTTACGTCTTCGCTTACTTTATAAGTGATAAGTTCTTCTACTTCGTTAATTTTATCTTGATTTTTTATAGCTGTTTTAATTATTACCAATGATTTTTTTGGTCCTGGAACATTACCTTTTACTAAAATAATATTATTTTCTTTATCAACGGCTACTATTTCAAGATTTTGAATAGTAACTGTTAGTGTTCCCATATGACCTGGTAATTTTTTACCTTTGAAAACACGCATTGGTCTCATTGTACCCATTGAACCTGGTTTTCTATGATAGTGTGAACCATGACCCATAGGTCCTCTAGACTGTCCATGTCTTTTAATAACACCTTGGAAGCCTTTACCTTTACTAGTTCCTGTTACATCAACCATTTCACCTGGTGTGAAAATATCAACTGATACTTCATCTCCTAATGAATAGTTATTAACATCTACACCTCTAATTTCTCTAAAGAAGCGCTTAGGTGTAGTGTTTGCTTTGTTTGTATGACCAATGCTAGCTTTAGTAGCTAGTTTTTCACGTTTACTATCAAAACCAAGTTGAACCGCCTCATAGCCATCATTTTCAGTTGTTTTTATTTGTGTTACTATATTAGGTTCAGCAGCAATTACTGTAACTGGAATAAGTTTGCCTGATTTTGTAAAAACTTGTGTCATACCAATTTTACGACCTAAGATTCCCTTTGCCATTTTTTCCCTCCTAATTGTTTTTTATTTTGACATCTACACCGCTTGGAATATCTAAATGAGCCAAAGCCTCAATAGTTTCCTTGCTTGGATCTGTGATAACGATAAGTCTTTTATGTGTTCTTTTTTCAAATTGTTCACGTGAATCTTTATATTTATGAACAGCTCTTAAAATTGTTATTTTTTCTATTTCAGTTGGCAATGGAATTGGTCCATTTAGTGTTCCACCTGTTCTTTTTACAGTATCAACAATTTTAGCACAAGCTTGGTCTAAACCTTTATGTTCATATGCTCTCAATTTGATTTGTATTTTTGTTTTTGACATATCTTAATCCTCCTTTCGCCTATATCTAAAGTATAGACTTGCTCCATGTAAAAACCCAATTCACTAAGTTAATGTATAACAACTTAACCTGGTGTATCAGCAACCTTACACATCATCGCATGCCACACATACAAAATTATACATAAATATTATATGATTTGCAAGCTTTTTTTATGAATTTGTTGAAATTTGTCTATAAAAAAAGGACGAACAAGTCCTTATAAAATGTTAATTAAATTTACTGAATAATATCTTACCTATCACTAATTCAAATTATTAATAATAAAACAAAGCTTTTAATCAAAATTAGTCAACTTATTATTTAAGCTACTAGATATATATTTAAAAAATGCCATACTATATGACATTTTCAAAACTACTTTTTAAAACAGTTATAACAGGTCTAATTCCATAATCATTTCCTAGTAATGAAAAAATAGCTTCTGCATACATAAAACCACTATTACTAACACACCAAGCATCTTCACTACTACCTATTAAAGGTGTAGAAGTCCAATATCCATTAGTAGATATTTCAGATTCTTGTGTATTATTTAAACAGCCAGTTTCCTCGCAATTATTACCTGTTTTATCATATAACCACCCATATTTATCAGTATAAGTAGCCGGATTAGCACTGTTTGTTTCAAAGTAATATCCATCTTTACTAGCATTAGCATCAAAATTATCATTACCAGTTATCTTAGCAATTTCACTTGCTTCTATAAGCCTTATACCTAAACTTTGATCCCATGATGCTGTGTCACTAGCTAAAACCGTTAATATTTCAGCGAAATTATATGGTTTAGTCTTTGCATATACAGCAGGGGTTGTATTATGATCTAGTAGTAAATTAACTTTATCATTATTACTATCATCATTAAACACATACCATTTTAAACATCCTGTTTTTCCATCTGTTACTATAGTTTCATCACACAGTTTGGCTGTTTCAGGATTAAAATACACCACTTGTCCATTTTCGTACTTTTTATACAAACCACTTGTACTAGAATCAACTTTGGTATAGCCTACTTGCATATCAGTACAAGTTGTAATATCATCTTTTTTAACACACAAATTATAAAAATATCTTGTGTTGCTATTCAAATTACCAAATGTACATACATTATCATCAATCATACCATTTATTTCTAAAGATGTATTGGTACTAATATTACAACTATATTCACCATTTTCTTTAACAAATTCAATTTTAATGTCATTAATACCTAAAAAGGTATTAAGAATTTTAGGTTTTTTGACTGTTTCTGATTGTTTTTCTTTGTCAAAAAACTTTGATTGATTTTGATGTTGCTTCATTGTTTCCACAATTATTATTATTATTAAAGCAACCATTGATAACGCAATAACACTTATCCATATTATATTTTCTTTTTTATTGTTCATTAAACCACCTTAGTTTTCTAATTCTAATGCTATTTTTTCAATTGTATAACCACTTTCAATATTCTTTATCTCTAAAGTTTGAATAAATAAAGTCGCTTTAAAATCTTGAAGTGCCAAAGAAAGAGCTTCTTTTAAATGACTATCTAAACCTAAAACTAATTCTTTAATAGGTGTTTTTAATGAAACACTATTATTGGTTTTTTCACCTCTAGCCTTACTAATAATATCTAAGATAGCATTACCATTTTTTACTTCCTTACTAAAATCATTAGTTAATGGTTCAATTTTTGTAAGATGTAAAGATTTGTGATGCCCATATAGAGCTTGATAGATTTCCTCTGTTATAAATGGCAAGAAAATACTAAAGTCTTGGAGTAATTTATATAATAAAACATAACACGTTTTTTGACCTGATAAACGAGCTTTAGTACCAAACTCTTCAGGACGATAAAGACGATGTTTAACGATTTCAATATAGTTATCACAAAAGTTCCAAAAAAACTTTTCAAGAACATTTAAAGATCGGA
>CAOJZR010000073.1 GCA_948466105.1 uncultured Bacillota bacterium
AGCGCCCATTATTAAACCAGCAACACTAGTAGCGCAAGCACTATAAAGACCTATATACGGTATTCCTAAAGTTGATGCTGCATAATTAGAAGCAACTAATTGATTTAACAAATCACCTGATATAAATAAGTCAATATCAAAGCGTGTTTTTTTTATTTTGTTTAAAATGATATCTACACTATCTGTAATAAGCTTGCTTTCAGCTTGCTCCCATGTTTTAGCTCCAAAGTATAAATCATTATAACTCCTATCAAAAAACTTACTAAGTGGACCATTTGCTTCATATGGACCTGTAATTGTTGCAACTTCATTTATATATACGTTTTTATAATCAAATGTCATACTAACCTCCCATTATTATTAATCTTAAAATACCAAATACATATGCACTTACAACACCATAGATAATGACTGATCCAGCTAGTTTAAACATGTTGGCTCCTATACCTGTAACCAGGCCTTCTTTACGATATTCTAATGCAGCACTCATCATTGCATGAGCAAAACCTGTTATTGGAATAATAAGACCACATTTACAAAAATTAACCCATTTGTCAAAAAAACCAAAACATGTAAATAGGCAACCTATAAATATTAATGTAACAATCATAAAGACAGAAGCTTCTTTAGTTGGAATATACAAAATATTGGTATAAACATCAATTAAAGCTTGTCCTATAATTCCCATTATTCCGCCTGTAAAAAAGGCAATCATTGTATTATACAGTCTATTTTCTTTTGGTGTATATTTTTTTACTAATTCTTTATATTTATTTTTTTCCATAATGTCCTCCTATAAGTATTATGGATAGCTTTATTTTATTTATGCAAAAGCATTATTTTTTTTTACAATTTTACATTTTTTAAACTTAAACTTAAACTTACAAATATTTTATTGATTTTTTCTCAATAAAAAAACTGCTTAACATATTAATAAGCAGTTTAAAACAAATAGTTTTTATTTTTAAATTTCATCAATCTTTTTTAATATAAAACTTATATTATCAACATAATAAAAATAAAAAAAGTTCCAAAAGGAACTTTAAATCCATACTCCAAAGGCAATAGCTGCCATCCCTAAAATTAATCCAATTGTCCAAAAAAGTTTAACAATATCTCTTTCATCCCATCCTAGTTTTTCCATATGATGATGAATAGGTGCCATTAAAAAAACTTTTTTTCCAAAATAACGACCAACAAACATCTGCATTAGGCATGATACAGTTTCTATTATAAAAACACCTGCAACAATAATTAGTGTTATTTCATGACTAGTTAAAATAGCCACACTAGCTAAAGTAGCTCCTAGTGAAAGGCTACCAGTATCACCCATAAAGACTTTAGCAGGATTAGTGTTGTATAGAAGAAAGCCTAATAACGAACCAACTAACACAAAGCAAAATATGGCAATATCTTCACTACCAACAATCCAAGTACTTCCCCAACTAATAATCCCAAAAGCTAAAAAAGCAATAGCAGATAAACCGCCTGCAAGACCATCCAAACCATCAGTTATATTAACTGCATTAGAACTAGCCACTAAAACAAAAAGAATAAAAACACCATATAGAAAACCCATATCAATTTTAATTCCAAGAGTATGAATATCTAAAACAGGCTCTCTTCCACTTTTTAAAAAAATGAAAAAGAACACAACAGCAATTAACGTTTGACCTATTAATTTTTGTACTTCTGTTAAACCAATATTATTATGTCTTTTAATAATTAAATAATCGTCTATAAAGCCCAATGTAGCATAGGCTATAAAAATAAATAGAACAATAAATAAATTAAAGGAAAATTCGATTTTATTTAAAAGAAGTAGAATAATTATAGTAATAATAGTAGGAATAATAAAAATAAGTCCTCCCATTGTTGGTATTCCTTCTTTTTTCTTATGCGTTTTTTCTAAAAAAACACTAATACTTTGTCTAATATTTAATTTTTTTAAAAAAGGTATAAATAAATATCCAAATATAGCTGCTATTATAAAGCCTATCATAAGCGCTAATACCGCTTTTGTTAAAATTAGCACAAAATCATCTCCTAAATATTATCTATTACTATCTTTTTATCATCAAAATATATTTTTTCACCATTTATAATTTGATAATTCTCATGACCTTTACCAAGCACTAACAGTATATCACTTTTTTTTAGCATTTGTATACCCCTTATAATAGCTTTTTTACGGTTTACTACTATTTCATAGTTAGAACTATTTAAACCATTTACCATATCATCTATTATTTCGCTTGGCTTTTCAAAACGTGGATTATCACTTGTAAATATTACTTTAGTTGACATTTGACATGCTATATTAGCCATCTTAGGTCTTTTGCTTTTATCTCTATTGCCACCACAACCAATAATTGTATAGATATGATTTGGATTTAATTCCTTTACTGTTGTTAAGATATTGGAAACTGCATCAGGTGTATGTGCATAATCAATAATGATGATATTATTATTTTTTCTTATGATATCCATTCTACCAATTGGTGCTTTTAAATTTAAAATTGTTTCTTTTATATCAACCATATTAAAGCCAATTTGATTTAAAACAATTATCACACAAATAATATTATAAAGATTATATTTACCTATTAGTGTTGTCTTAAAAGTATGTTCTTGGCCATCTATCATAATGTTAAATGTCATACCAGTTAACTGCATATTGTAACTTGTTAACATATAATTACTTTTATTTTCACCATAAGTTACGTTTTTATTCTCTTTTAACAAAAATTTAGAACTATATTTATCATCAATGTTGATTATAGCTTTGCCATCTTTTTTAAGCATTTTAAAAAGTTTTTGTTTGGTTTTACAATATTCATCCATTGTTTTATGATAGTCAAGGTGATCAATGGTTAAATTAGAAAAAATAGCATAATCAAATAATAATGTTTCAACTCTTTTTAAAGCAAGGGCATGACTACTTACCTCCATAACCACATATTCAACATTCATATTAATACATTCTAACAATAATTCATAAATTTCAATAATATCTGGTGTTGTATTTTTTAAATCTTTGATTTTATCATTTATATAAAAACCAATAGTGCCAATATAAGCACTTTTTACTCCTAAGTTATTTAAGGCTTTATGAATTAAAAAACAAGTTGTAGTTTTTCCATTTGTACCTGTCATACCAATTATTTTTAATTTTTTTATTTGTTCATAATATTTTTCTTTTAAATAATTATTAGTATAATCACGAATATCAGTTACTTTTTCGATTTTATCATTATCGGTTATGATTTTACTTGCTCCATTGTTTAAAGCTTCATTAATATATTTATAACCATTATCAATAGCAACAAATATCTCGCCTTCTTTTATTTTTCTTGAATCATCTTTTATATCCATAACCTCACCAATTCCTTTTCAACTTATTATATGTTTTAAACGATTTTTGGTGTTTTTATTATATAAATTAAAGATTTATTGCAAGGCTTATTTTTATAATTGTTATATAGTAATAGTTATTTATGTTTCTATTTTATAGTGATGTTATCTGTATAATTTAGCTACATTATAACAATTCTTTCTGAAGACTTAAATTTCTCTTTTGTTAAATAATTTTTATTATCATTATTTTATTATTTGTTTACATACAATCAACAATGTTTTATTTTTTATCATCATTTACTATTTATATAGTATTACACGCCATAAAAAAAGCACTATTTTACTGTAACTAATTTTATAATTCATTTTTCTTTTCTTCATCTATTTTTTCCTCTTCTTTAGAACAACGACTAGAAACGATAAAAATAGGCCATACTAAAACTAACACGAAAAGCCATATAAGAAAACCCAAAACCATGAACCATCACCTCAAAAAAGATTATTTATTAAAATAAATTTTAGCATTCATAATAATTAAAGTCAATGTTTTTTTAATACAATTGTATAAAAGACTTTGTTTAATGCATTATATATAATAAAGAATTATAAAAGATATTAATCTTGATGAGAGGCGGTTTTATTATAAGAAAAAGCAAAGAAATCCTAGCTATTAATTTAAAATATTACCGATATTTATCTAACCTATCCCAAGAAAAATTTGCCGAAGCTCTAGATACTAATCTTGTATATGAAAATCAACTTGAAAAAGCCAGGCGCAACCCCTCTTTAGACATGATTGATAAATTATCTAAGCATATATCTTTATTATTAGGTATAAATGTATCTAGTCAAGAATTAATATCTTACGATGAAAAAAAGGTTATCAAAGCTAAAAGAATAGATGAAAAAAAAAGCAATTAAAAAAAACTACTTTTTATTTTAAAAACGTGTTAGTAAATTATTTTTTACTAACATGTTTTTTGTATGATTAAAAATAATTTACTTTAAAATATATATTTTAAATTATAAAATAATACAAAAAAATAAAATATTTTATTTTATTTTTCCTGACATTTCATTTTCTAAACTAGTATAAACTTTTTGATAAGATTTAGCTAAATAATCAAGCATACCATAACAATCATTAGCTTTACCTTTTTGTTTTGAAAGTCCTAAAATACTACTATCAGTAACTAAATTAGTCACAAATAAATCAGCATCTTGCTGGTTCAAATTACCATTTTGAACAGAGAAAACAAAAGCATCAATAATTCCCTTTTGAATATCACCTAAACGGCTACTTTGTTTACCACTTTTCCTTAGATTATGGCTATAATTCATTTCATCTAAAACTGCTTTTAGATTAACACTGTCATTCATACTTAAACCCCTTTTCTAAAAAAGTACTGATTAAAAGTCT
>CAOJZR010000074.1 GCA_948466105.1 uncultured Bacillota bacterium
GCTCCGGTTGGTACAGGACCGAGTGATATAGTGGGAGCAGGACCAGCTGGTCCGGCGATTCCTTGAGCGCCTTTTTCACCTTGTGGACCTGGATCACCAGTATCGCCAGTAGGTCCAGTAGGACCAGCAGGTAATACAAAGTCTAATGTATAATCAGTTGCATTAGGATTCATTTTTACACCTCCTTTTATTTTTGTATATTTGATTATTTTATGGCATATTATTAAGTGCTGTTATGCTAATTACACTGGTGTAATGGTTACAGAAGCATTTGTACCAGGAGCTCCAGTAGTAACATTACCTATGGAAAATGTTGGTGAAGTTCCATTTATACCATCTGTGCCAGCTGGCCCAGTAGGACCAGTAACACCTTGAGGACCAGTAGGACCAGTAATACCTTGAGGACCAGTAGGACCAGTAATACCTTGAGGTCCAGTAGGACCAGTAATACCTTGAGGACCAGTAGGGCCAGTAGCACCTTGAGGTCCAGTAGGGCCAGTGACACCTTGAGGTCCAGTAGGGCCAGTGACACCTTGAGGTCCAGTAGGTCCAGTAGCACCAGCTATTCCACCACTAGGCCCAGTGGGTCCAGTAGGCCCAGTGGGTCCAGGAACTCCAACAAATCTTGTTATATTTCCACAACATTTTTCATCATGTTTGATTTTTTCCCAAGCATTACAGTAAATATTATTTGACTGATTTTCACAATTGTTACAAGAATTCATAATAATTTCCTCCTTTCAATAATATAATATGTCTAAGCAAATTAAAAAAAAGTGTTATTGACATGTTAAAAGGAAAAAAATTAAAAATAAACAAACAAATAATTTTGATAAATTTACTAGTTTTAAAAAATAATAATTATACTACTTACATTAATAATATGAAAAAAAAGCAATAGTGTGAATAACTGATTATAAAAAAGCATATATAATAAATTTTCACTAAATATAAGGTATTCTATTAACACCTAGATTAACATATTATAATAATTTTTTTTAACATAAAAAAACTCGAAATTAAAATTCCGAATTATCATCAAATTTGGTGTCCCCTTAGGGATTCGAACCCTAGACCCACTGATTACAAATTTTGTTATCGCAAATGCTTTTTATCATTTACTTCTATACATTATTATTCTGTATAGTTCAGCATACATTATCAGCCTATAAATAGGTTGTCGAACACTCGTGGAGGTATTATATTTATTCAACCTCTATGCGTTACACTACTTAAAAACCTTACGCAATTTTTTAAGTTAGCACGGTATTGGCCTTCCAGCGTTTACCGTTTTTGCTCGATGTTCATTATTACATTACTGTAATAAGCTCCCAGTGTTTTACCAAGAGTCAGTTGCTCTACCAACTGAGCTAAGGAGACAAACAATTTCTCTTCCATTATACCACACATTATAGAACCTTTGTCAATAAGTATGAACAAAATAAAAAAAAATTAATATACTTAATATAGGTGAGATAATGAAAATCAATGAATTTATTGACTTTGTAATTGATTTAATGAACGAAATATATGACGAATTTTTTATAAATCTTAGTGCAAAGGACTTTTTTTTAACGAGTGGATGTTATGAAATTGCAAAAATAGTTCAGCATTACTATCCAACTTCAATTATTATGATTCATAAAAATAATGATAATTGCGCAATCGCATATGATAATCAGGTATATACTGCTAATGGAATAGTTAATAAAGATGACTATAAAAAAGCATCATTAGAAGATATTTCATATTTAGAAACCTATTTTAATCCAGATGTAGAAGTATATAATCAAAAAAGCGTATCAGAAAATATAATTTATGAAATAGCCAAATGTAATATATTAAAAATAGAAAAATAATCAAATAAATTTAATTAATTTTAAAAAAAATGCAAGAAAATAAAAAAAGGACTTGCCAAAAAGAAAAAAATATTATACAATGTAAGAGTCCAATGTTTAATTGGACCTGTAGCTCAGTTGGTTAGAGCACACGCTTGATAAGCGTGGGGTCACAGGTTCAAGTCCTGTCAGGTCCACCATTTTTGTAATAATCACTGTAATAGTGTTTTTTTCTTAAAATAACGTTGATAAAGAAAAGTAGCAAAATTTTAATTTTTATTAAGCGAGTTAGGAATGGTGAAAGCTAACAAAAATGATTTTGCGAAAAACACTTTGGAGTTGTCTACGCGAAATATTAGTAGTGTAGAACGGAGGTAAACCGTTATAAATTACTAGATTTATTAGAATCAAAAGTGATCACAAAAGTGATAATTAGGGTGGTACCGCGGATAACAGTAATTCGTCCCTTTAGAGGGATGCACTACTGTTTTTTTTGATTATTAATGGAGGATATATGATGGATAAAAAAGATTTAAAAAAATATGCTAATGCTTTAATGTTTGAAATGAGCGATGAACAATATGAAACTTTGCAACAAGAATTTGACACTATCTTAAAACAAATGGATTTAATAACTAAAATAGGGAATATTGAGAATATTGAACCAATGACTTTTCCCTTTGAGAATTTTTCTGCTAAATGGCGAGGTGATATAAAAGAGGAAAACTTAACTGTTGATGAAATTTTGAAAAATGCTAAAGATGTAATGAATGATCAAATAAAAGTACCAAAGGTGGTGGAATAATGAGTTATATAAATAAAGATATTCTAACATTAAGAGAGGAATTAGACACTAAAAAAAGTACTGCCGAAGAATTGTTTCATGAGGCTCATACTTTAGCCCTAAAAAGCCAATCTACAATTAATAGTTTTGTTACTATCTTGGATAAAATGCCAGATAATGAAGGGAAAAGCATATTAAGTGGTATTCCATATGCTTTAAAAGATAATATTTCAACTAAAGATATATTAACTACAGCTTCATCAAATATTCTAAAAGATTATGTTCCCGTTTTTAATGCTACTGTTTATGAAAAATTATGGCAAGCAGGCGCTAAATTAGTAGGAAAAACAGTTTTAGATGAACTTGCTATGGGAGCAACAGGAACAACAGGTCATACAGGAATTGTAAGAAATCCTTGGGATTTAAATAGGCAAATTGGTGGGTCATCAGCAGGAAGTGCAGCCTCAGTTGCCCTTGGTATAGTTCCATTTGCAATAGGAAGTGATACTGGTGATTCAATTAGAAAACCTGCCGCTTTTGGTGGAATAGTTGGTTACAAGCCAACTTATGGTTTGATTTCACGTTATGGATTAATAGCTTTTGCATCATCACTTGATCATGTTGGTTGTTTTACAAGAAGTGTTGAAGATGCTGCTATCGTAACTAATATAATTAAAGGTAAAGATAATAAAGATATGACAAGCCTAGCAAGTGAAGATATGGATTTAGTTAAAAACATTAAAAAAGATATAAATGGAAAAAAACTTTTTTATATCAAAGAAATATGTGATAGATCATTATATCAGGATCCTAATATACTAGAAATATTAGATCAATTTTTTAAAAATTTAGAAAAAATAAAAAAATTAGGTTTTATAGTAGAAGAAGTGTCAATAGATAAAGAACTTTTAAGTGCTATATATCCTTCCTATATGACTATTTCTTGTGCAGAAGCCACTAGTAATAATGCTAATCTAACTGGAATATCCTTTGGAAACAAACAACCAGGTAAAACAATAAATGATATTATTTTTAATACTAGAACAAAAGGTTTTTCAGAATTAATAAAAAGGCGTTTTGTTCTTGGTAGTTATGTTCTTCAAAAAGAGAATCAAGAAAAATTGTTTTTAAATGCTTGTCGTATAAGACATATGATTGTTGATAAAATAAATAATCTTTTTAAAGAATATGATGGTCTTATTTTACCAACTAGTGCAACTATTGCACCGTTATTTACAGATACAACTGATAAATTATCAACACATTATCTTCTCTTAGAAAATCATTTAATAATTGGTAACTTTGGTGGCTTTCCAAGCATATCATTACCAAGTGGAATAATTAAAAATATGCCCATTAGCATAAATATTACATCAGCACCTAAAGAAGACATTAAGCTATTAAATATGGCATATAAAATTGAAGAAGCCTTAGGTTATAAAGGTCTTACTGCAGGAGGTAAACATGTATAAAGTTGTTATAGGTTTAGAAGTTCATTGTCAATTAAAAACGCAAACTAAAAATTTTTCTAGTTCTACTAATGAATACACATTAACTCCAAACATCAATGTTTCAAGCATAGATATGGGATTTCCAGGAATTCTACCAGTTGTTAATGAAGCAGCTATTAAATCAGCATTAAAAGTAGCTTTGGCATTAAATTGTCAAACACCAGCATATATTGTTTTTGATAGAAAAAATTATTTTTATCCAGATTTACCTAAAGGGTATCAAATTACTCAAAGTCGTTATCCTGTTGGGATAAATGGATATTTAATGATAAACGTTGATGGTGTAGACAAAAAAGTTCTTATTCATGATACTCATTTAGAAGAAGATACCGCAAGTCTAGATCACTATTCTGATTATTCATTGATTGACTATAATCGAGCAGGTATTCCACTTCTTGAAACTGTAACAGAGCCTGTGTTAAACAGTGCCAAAGAAGCTATTGCTTTTTTAGAAGCTTTGAAAAGTTTATTTTTGTACTGTGATGTCAGTGATGCTAGAAGTGATAGAGGACAGATGCGCTGC
>CAOJZR010000075.1 GCA_948466105.1 uncultured Bacillota bacterium
GCGCATAAAGATCAAGATTATTACAACTATACCTTGGTCAACCATGCGACGGTATTGATAATTTATCTATGCAAGTTGGTTCTTTAATGGCTTTTATTCAGTATGCTATGCAGATAATTATGTCTTTTTTGATGTTATCTATGATGAGTATTATGATGCCAAGATCATTTGTTTCGGTAAAAAGAATAGCCGAAGTTTTAAACAAACGTGTTAGTATTACTGATCCTCTTGATCCTGTTTATCTTGAAGATAACATTGAAAGTGTTGAATTTAAAGATGTTTATTTCCGTTATCCTGATGCTGAAGAGGATGTTTTACAAAATGTGAGTTTTAAGGCTTTAAAAGGAACAACCACGGCCTTTATTGGCTCAACGGGAAGTGGTAAATCAACGCTTATAAATCTAATACCACGTTTCTTTGATGTTACAGCTGGTAAAATTCTTGTTAACAGTGTTGATATTCGTAAGCTTACTCAAGCTGATTTAAGAAGGCATATTGGCTTTGTACCTCAAAAAGGCGTTTTATTCTCTGGAACGATTGAATCAAACCTAAAATTTGGGAATGATGCGTTAACTTATGAAGAAATGCAAGAGGTAGCAGCAGTAGCACAGGCTAAAGCATTTATTGAGGAGAAAAATGATTTATATAATAGTCCTATTAGTGAGGGTGGTAATAATGTCTCTGGTGGTCAGAAACAGCGTTTAGCTATTGCAAGAGCTATTGCTACTAAACCAGATATTTATATTTTTGATGATAGTTTCTCAGCGCTTGATTATAAAACTGATGCCTTACTTAGAGCTGCATTAAAAAAAGAGACTCAAAATAGTATTATTTTTATTGTTGCACAACGTATTAGTACAGTAATGAATGCGGATAATATAATTGTTTTAGACGAAGGTAATGTGGTAGGAATGGGAACTCATAAAGATTTGCTTGAACATTGTGATGTATATAAGCAAATTGCTTTGTCACAACTTTCTAGAGAGGAGTTAGAAGATGCATAATGGACGTATGAAAAATATCGAAACAGCTAAAGATTTTAAAGGAACACTTAAAAAATTAATTCACTATATATCTAAATATAAGCTATCGTTATTACTAGTCATAATCTTTACTATAGGTGGTACTGTTCTTTCTATTTTTGGACCACGGATCCTAGGAAATGCAACAACGATTCTTTTTGAAGGTGTTGTTAGTAAGATAAATGGAGGCCCTGGAATTGATTTTAGTAAAGTAGGAGAGATTTTACTGTTTCTATTATTTCTATATATTATAAGTGCATTATTTTCTTATATTCAAGGTTTTTTAATGTCAGGTGTGACTCAAAGATTAACTTATAGAGTTCGTAAAGAAATATCTGAAAAAATAAATCGTATGCCAATAGGTTATTTTGAATCTAAAACGCATGGAGAAGTTTTATCTGTTGTAACTAATGATGTTGATACTTTAAGCCAAAATCTTGATCAAAGTGCAACGCAACTTGTTTCAAGTGTAGCCACTTTGATTGGTATTTTTATTATGATGCTTACAATTAATATTAGTATGACTTTAGTAACTTTGTTAGTAATTCCATTTTCAATTCTTTTTGTTGCTATTATTGCTAAAAATAGTCAAAAATATTTTAAAGAGCAACAAAGCTATTTAGGACACGTTAATGGAGAAGTTGAAGAGATGTATGCAGGACATGATGTTATTCGTGTCTTTAATGCTGAGGATAAAATGATTGCTTCTTTTGAAGAGGACAATAATGTGCTTTATAAAACGGCTTGGAAGAGTCAGTTTCTATCAGGTTTAATGATGCCTATTATGAACTTTATTGGCAATATTAGCTATGTAATTGTCGCTATAATGGGAGCTTATCAAGCTATAAAGGGAAGAATTACTGTTGGAAATATTCAATCTTTTATTCAATATAGTAAGAATTTTACTCATCCTATTTCTCAAATGGCACAAGTTTCTAATATGATTCAAGGGATGATTGCTGCTTCTGAACGTGTTTTTGCTTTTTTAGATAGTGAAGAGGAAGTCCAAAATGTAACTAATGCAGTTACGATTGATAATATTAAAGGCAATGTGGAATTTAAAAATGTGAGTTTTGGTTATAATGAAAATAAAATTATTATCCATAATTTTAGTGCTAAAATAAAGCATGGTCAAAAAATTGCTATTGTTGGTCCAACTGGGGCTGGTAAAACAACTGTTGTAAAATTGTTAATGCATTTTTATAATGTTAATAATGGCAAAATATTAATTGATGGTAATGATATTAATGCTTTTGATTTAAGAGATTATCGAAGACTATTTGGTATGGTTTTACAAGATACATGGTTATTTAATGGAAGTATTTTGGAAAATATTCGTTATGGCCGTTTAGATGCGAGTGATGATGAAGTAATTGAGGCTTGTAAAATGGCACATGTTCATCATTTTATTCAAACGCTTCCAGAAGCTTACAATATGGAAATAAATGAGGAAACAAATAATATATCTGGTGGTCAAAAACAGCTTTTAACTATAGCACGTGCTATTTTAGCAGATCCTAAGATTTTAATTCTTGATGAAGCGACTAGTAGTGTAGACACTAGAACAGAAATTTTAATTCAAAAAGCGATGGATGAACTTATGAAAAATCGAACTAGTTTTATTATTGCGCATCGTTTATCAACTATTAAAAATGCTGATCTTATTTTGGTTATGAATGATGGTGATATAATTGAACAAGGAACACATGATGAATTGTTAAAGCAGAATGGTTTTTATGCTAATTTATATAATTCGCAATTTGAAAAAATTGAAGCTTAAACGCTTCTTTTTATTTGAAATTTAAGAAAAAAACATGTATAATTGTAATAGGTGATTTAAATGAAGTGTAAATATTTCTATCGTTTTGGCTTAGGCCATCTTTATATAGTAGAGGAAAGTGGTAGTATTGTAGGCATTCATTTTAGTAAATGTTTTGATAATGTTGAACTCAAAGAAACACCACTTATTAAAAAGACCTTTGAAGAAATTGAAGAATATATGACTGGTAAAAGACAAAAATTTGATGTTCCATTTAAGATTACTGGGGGAACTGAATTTATGAATAGAGTATGGAATGTAGTGGCGCAAATTCCTTATGGAGAAGTTATTACTTACAAAGAATTAGCTACGCGATGTGGTAATGATAAAGCGAGTCGTATTATTGGTTCATCTTTAAACCGTAATCCATTACCACTTTTGATACCTTGTCATAGGGTGATTGGAACTAATGGGAGTTTAGTTGGTTATAAAGGGGGATTGAAGTTAAAAGAAAAAATCCTTAAAATAGAAAAGGAGCATGTTTCAACTACAATAAAAAACGCTTAGTGCATAATATGTGCTAGGGGGTGTTTTATGAGTAGTGTGTTATCGGCTATTGAAGGAAATCTAATTGAAATTGTTGGTGCTATTTTTACATCAGTTGTTACTTATATAGGATTACAGTTAAAAAAAATATATGAAAATTATGTAAATGATAAGGTAAAAAAGGAAATTGCTACTGCTTGTGTTATATATGTTGAACAATTAAGTGATAGTTTAAATTTAACAACTAGTGCAGATAAGTTTTCAGAAGCTGAACAACGAAGTAAAGAATGGTTAAATGCAAAGGGAATAAAAGTGAGTGAGGCTGAACTTGAAATATTAATTGAAAATGCTGTTAATCTTTATAATAAAGAGCATAAGGTTTAAAGGATTTAAATGAATAAAAAATTAAACTATGAGATTTAAAACAATGTAGTTTAGGTTTAAAAAAATAGATAAAAGGTATATAATTATCTATTTTTTGTTGTAATTATTTTAAATGTTACAAAATTGGTTTGTCAATTTTGTGGTTTATTATAAATATTAATCCATGATAAATGTTTTACAAGGCATTGGCCAAAATCTTCTTTTAGAGAAATATTCCAATCGTCTATTAAGGATTGAGCAATTAAAATTGATATTTCTTCTTGTTTTATAGTAGTAGGTGATAATTGATTTTTAGGATTAGGTATGCCATAAATGCTTATTTTAGCTTTGCTTTCTGGTAATAGATTAGTACTGAAATTTTCATTTATAGTTAATTTGAAAATATTAAAAAAATCTATATCATTTAGGCTATATGAAATAGTATATATATTAGGACTTGAATGAAGTTTTAGCTTTGCTTGATTGATAGTTTTTGTTTGGTTTATAATAGCAATACTCCTTTTTATGATGTTATATTTAGCTATATCATAGAATAATTCTAGATTATGGAATTTTTCTCCAAATGCAATTTGTCTAAAAATAGATTCTTTAAGTTGTACAAGATTAATAAGTATATTTATGGTATCTCTGTTAAAAAAAGGTTCATAATTTCGAATAGCTTTTATTAATTCTTTTTCTTTTTTTAAATTTTCAATTTGAATGTCTTTTTGTTTCATTGTTAATTACTCCTTAAAAATGTATATATATTTTAACACTGTTTTTAAAAAATGAAACAAAAAAAGAAAAAATTGTTAAAAGTTATTGCATATTAATGTTTAATATGTTATATTGTATAAGTAGTGAGACATGGACCCTTAGCTCAGTTGGTTAGAGCATCCGGCTCATAACCGGGCGGTCATAG
>CAOJZR010000076.1 GCA_948466105.1 uncultured Bacillota bacterium
CAGCTCAAACCTTTACTGCTCCAGTAACAGGAACTTATAAAATTGAACTGTGGGGAGCGAGCAATGGAAGCTATACTTCAGGCCTAATTACATTAAATGCTAATACCAATTTATACGTTTATACTGGTGGGGCAGGTATTCCTCGTTCAGGAGATAATTCTGAAGATAAGACAGTTGCAGGTACTTTTAATGGTGGTGGTTTATGTGGTACTGCTAAAGGACATGGAGCTACTGGTGGAGGAGCCACTGATATTCGTTTAGTTAGTGGAGCTTGGGATAATGTAGAAGGCTTAAATTCACGTATTATGGTAGCTGCAGGTGGAACTATAGATGAAGCGACTAGAGGAGGCGGCTTAAATGGCTATAAGGGAGCTGATGCAATCTATAGTAGTACTCAATATTCTAAAGGAGGAACAGGTGCTAGCCAAACTGCTCCTGGAACAGGTGGCGCTGGAACAGAATCTAACTATGGTTATAATGGCGCTAATGGAGTATTTGGAAAAGGTGGTACTGGTGGTAATGGAATACATCATTCTAATTATAATTATGCTGGTCCTGGTGGAAGTGGCGGTTACTATGGTGGCGGTGGCGGCGCAGGCGGTGGTTATATGACTGGATCTAGAGGTGGACCTGGTACAGGATCATCATACATTTCAGGACATACAGGCTGTGTAGCTATAACATCTTCTTCTAATAGAAATCCTAAAAGTGGTTGTACAACAGGAACTACTAATAATGCTTGTAGTATTCATTATTCAAATTATACATTTAACAGTACGTTAATGATTGATGGATATGGTTATAAATGGACTAATACAAAAGGAAGTCAAGAAAAAATGCCGAATCCAAGTGGTGGTTATTATAACTTAGGTGTTGGACATAGTGGAAGTGGATATGCCAAAATTACATTAGTTAATTAATATTTTTTTAAAGATATAGTTTTATTTTAAATTATATCTTTTTATATAATTTAGAAAAAATTGAATAAAAAAGACTTATTTATCCATAATTACTATGAAAGGAGGATTTATGGCGCGTCACAAAGTAGAAATATGTGGCGTGAATACTGCGAATATTAATGTTTTAACCAATGAAGAAATGATTGCCTTATTTAAAAGATATTATAATAAAGACTATCAAGCTAAAGAAGAACTTATAAATGGCAATTTAAAATTAGTTTTATCCATTTTAAAAAAATATAGTAACAGAACTGATAATATGGATGATTTATTTCAAGTTGGATGTATTGGTTTAATAAAAGCAATTGATAATTTTGATCTTAATCATGAAGTACGCTTTTCTACTTATGCTGTTCCAATGATATTAGGTGAGATAAAAAGATATCTTCGTGATAACAACAGTATTAGAATTTCTAGAAGTATTAAAGATGCAGCCTATAAAGCTTTAAAAATAAAAGAACAATTAACTATGGAAAACAATAAAGAACCTACTACTTTAGAGATAAGTAAACAAATGGGATTAAGTGAATACGAAGTTAATAATGCGCTTGATTCTATGAAAGAAACTCTTAGTATGTTTGAGCCCATTTATAGTGATGGTGGCGATACTATCTATTTAGAGGATCAATTAAAAGATAAAAGTAGTGATATTTATGATTTAGATACTAAAATATCTTTAAAAAAAGCTTTAGAAAAGCTCAAACCAAAAGAAAAAAATATTTTAATTGAACGATATTTTATCGGTAAAACACAAATGGAACTTGCTAGTGAAATTGGAATATCTCAAGCCCAAATATCAAGAATTGAAAAAAATGCTTTAGATAATATAAAAAAAATGATTTCCTAATGTAAAATGAATCCTTTGACATTGATTAAATAAAAAGAAGATTAAGTGGTAAGTAAAGATAACGGTGATTCCTGCCTTTAGGAGTCATTTTTTGTGTATTTGCTTAATATTTAAATATTATATTTTTTGATAATAGAAAAATAATATTTTGATTATCATCATCTTAGTTTTGAAATTTTCTATTGATTAAATTTTATATACAATGTCTTTTTTGACTATTTGAAGCACTCTTTTATAGCTTGTTTTATTAACCATTTTAATCCATACATTTTTTTAATTATTCATTGATAAAGGGTTTATTTTAATGCATAATATCGTTTTTTTTTACATATTTTTTACTAAGGGTGTTGTTATGAGATTATCAGAACTTCAAAAAAAAGATATTATTAATACTAAAGATGGCAAAAAAATTGGTAATATTATCGATATAAATATTGATAATAATGGTAATTTAGCAAGTTTAGTAGTGGAAAAAACAGTTTTTTTAATATCAATGTTTTCTAATAAAAATGAAATTGAAATAAAATGGAATCAAATACAAAAAATAGGGGAAGATGTCATATTAGTTACAGTAGAAATTTAAAAATGAATATGTTATAATTTTAATAACGGAGATGATTAATTTGAAAAAAATCGTTATAAATATGCTTTCAAGTGCTGATAAAGTTGATGGACAAGGGGTTGGAAGTGCTTATTTAGAACAGGTGAGTTTAGTTAAAGAAAGTAATTTGCTTGATGTCCATGTTAATGATAAAGTGGACGCTGATATTATTCATGTACATACAATTGATCCTAAAAATTATATCAAAATGAAATCTAGTGATGGAATAACAGTTAGTTATGTTCATTTTTTGCCCCATACATTAGATGGGAGTATAAGACTACCTAAAGGTGTCTTTCAAATATTTAAAAAATATGTTATTACTTTTTATAAAGAGGCTGATTACTTAGTTGTTGTTAATCCTATTTTTATTGAGGATTTAAAAATGTATGGGATTGATGAAAATAAAATTGTCTATATTCCTAACTATGTTTCAAAGGAAGATTTTCATCCCTTATCAGAAGTTGAGGTTGAAATTAAAAAGAAAGAGCTTGGGATTGATCGCAATAGTTTTGTTGTAATTGGTGTAGGTCAAGTTCAAACCCGAAAGGGTGTTTTGGATTTTATTGATGTTGCTAAAAAGTTGCCTGATATAACTTTTGTGTGGTGTGGTGGTTTTTCTTTTGGTAAAATTACTGATGGCTATGATGAATTAAAAGAGGTTGTTGAAAATCCTCCTAGAAATGTTAAATTTTTGGGTATTATCCCACGAAATCAAATGAATGATATGTTTAATATTGCTGATGTACTTTTTATGCCATCATATAATGAACTTTTTCCTATGGCTATTTTAGAAGCTGTCAATTCATACAAACCACTTTTATTGCGTGATTTGGATTTATATAAAGATATTTTATTCAATAAATATCTTAAAGCTGATGATAATGATACATTTAAAGAAAAACTAGAAGAATTAAAAAATAATCAAGAACTCTATAAGAAATATAGTAATTATTCTAAAAATATAAGTGAATTTTACAGTAAAGAACATGTTTTAAAAATGTGGGTAGAATTTTATACTAAAATATACAATGAGGCTAAAAATAAAGAAACGGTAGAAAATTAATTCTATCTTTTTTCATGATTTATGATATACTATGAAATAGTAAACAATAGTTAAAGTATAAGTTGCTGATTTAACTATTCTATACTAACTATGTATTAGATAAACAGATAAGCAATTATACTAAAATTAAAACCAGTTAGATCTCAATTACTTTAATTAGTTATTAATTATATTAAACTTTTGAAAGAATTAACAATTTAAAAAAATAGCATAAAAATTTTTATCTTTGAATTAAGTTGATTTTTTGAAACATATAGAGTCACCATATTTAATTTGACAAAAACAAATAAGACTGCTAGTATAAGCACATTTATTGAAGGGAGAAAATATATGTCACAAATAAGAGTAGAATATTTATTTACGAATATTCAAAGTGAAAAGCAATTAGAATTATTAAGAAATGAAAAACTTTTTAGTCCTTATGAAGATGAAATATCAGATTTAAGCTTTATACCTGATCAAGTATTGTTAAATTTACATTCAGAAGTCAAATGGAGTAATGAAACGCTTCATGATTTAGCGACTTTTTTAATAGATAATCCGTTGATGCTTCCTTATTTTTTAGAAAACAGCGCTATTGATATTGTTGGATTATTTCTGGGAAAATATAATTTATTTATTAGCATGTTTTATCCACGCTATCCACATCCCAGTCCTGCTCCATTTATGGCTTTTGGTGGTGATTCCAAATGTGATTTTTGGAGTGGTAAACGTGCAGAAATATCGCAAGAAAATCATGATGAAGCCAAATATAAATTGTCTTTATTTTTAGGAGTAATAGATGAATTACTTGAAAGGGGCATCAATTTACTAGAGTTTTCTTTTTTTGACTTAACAAAAATGTCTAATTTTAATGAGTCAAAGAAAGCTTCAATGTGGAATAAAGAATTAATTAGTACTATGAAAGAATTAATTAGGACTATGGATGTTAGTGCTTATAGACGATTAGATTCTATTTTTACTGAGGAAAGAATATTAAGCTATATTGATTTTAAAGATTTAAATGGCTTTTTGCAGTCTATTATAAATATAGTAGATACTGATTGTTTTATAGAAAAACCTGTTATTATGAATCCTAAAAAAGTTATAGATATTCCTAATCGCATGTGTTTATATTGGAATCAAGATTTTATT
>CAOJZR010000077.1 GCA_948466105.1 uncultured Bacillota bacterium
TCTTATATATTTAAATCTGTTGCATTAATTAAATAAACAATCTTTTAGTTAAAAAACTATTGTATATTTTATATCAATAGTTTTTTTGCGCGAAAATAAATGAATCCAACAAAAAACTAAAGCAAATTCTTTAGTTTTTTGTTATTAATAACACATTTCAAATCTTTTAAATAAAATAATAGTTTGATAATTATCTTAACTTACTTTTCATACCTTTAATACCTTTAATACCTTTGCCACCCTTTAAACCGTTAAAATTAGACAAAATATTAACACCAAAACTATACGTTTTTTTACTTCTTTTTTTATAATCTTTAATGGCTAAAGTTATTGCCTCATCAAGTAACTTATCGTATGGTTTCCCAACAGGATCCCATAAATAAAATGATAAACTACCTGGAATTGTATTTGGTTCATTTACATATATTTCATTTGTTTTCGAATCAATTAAATAATCAATACGACAAATACCTGACAAATTAAGGCATCTAAATACTTCTTTTGATAAAATTGCAATTTTATCGCTCATTTCATCACTTATACGAGCTGGAATAAGACGACCTGCACTAGCCATTCCCTTACTCTTAGACCCTTTACCGCCACCAATATATTTATCCTTATAACTCAAGATTTCATCTGTACTCATAACTTCTTCAATTGCACTAACTTCACTATTCTCATAGTCCCCTAACACACTTTGATTAACTTCAACTAAATTAGCAACACATTTTTCAATTACAATCTTAATATCATATTTAAACGCTTCAGCTATAGATTCTTCAATCTCTGTTAGGTTATTTGCAACTTTAATGCCAATACTACTGCCAAGAGTTGCAGGTTTTACCACAACTGGATAACCCATTTTAGCAACAGCACCCAAAATTTCTTCCTTTTTACTTAAATATTCATTATCATAAAACCAAATATAATCAACAATTGGAATATGATTAGCTTTAAATATTTCCTTCATAACAACTTTATCTTGTCCTAACGCCGAACCTAATACATGACTTCCAACATAAGGAATGCCTAATGTTTGAAAATAACCTTGCAATGAACCATCTTCAACATTATTACCATGAACAATAGGAAAAATAACATCAATAGAAGTAATTATTTTCTTAAATCCACTTAAAGCTTGCAAATAAAACTCATTTTCACTTTTATACATAACACATTTTTTTGCATATTTTTTTAAATTATCAAAATCTTTATAAACCTCAAGATCCATAAGCATTTTACCTGTATACCAAATTCTATCTTTAGCAATATATATAGGTATAATATCATATTTTTCACTATCTAAAGCATTCATGGCTTGAACCGCTGAAATAACACTTATTTCATGTTCAACAGTTTCGCCTCCAAATACAACACCTAATTTAATTCTCATCCTATATTCCTCCTAATTTTTTTCATTAAATATATCTGGCAAATCATTTTCAAGTAGACAATAAGTCTTGCCATCCTTTAATTCATTCATAAGTGGAAAAGACATTTTAACATCATTCAAAATATGAATCTTCTTCTTATCATAGTTCATTTCTATTAAACCATCATAAATTGGTTTTGTTTGTTCACTACCAATCAATATAACTTCATCTGCGACTTTTGCCATATGAATACCAAATTCCTTATTAGCCGTATATTGTAAGTCTTGCAATTCAATCATACCAGGTGTTACAACAATCTTTTTACCATCCATTAAATCTAAAACATCAAGTGCCATACTTGAACCAACAGGATTTGAATTATAAGCATCATCAATAATGTAAAGATCACCTAACTGCTTTAATTCTAAACGATGTTCAACAGGTTTAACACTTTTAACACCTAATATTAATTTATCAATACTCATTCCCAACTTATACCCAAGTGCAACTCCAGCCAAAATATTATATACATTAGCTTTACCTAGTAAAACAGTTGTAAAAGTATAAGTTTTGTTATCACCTTTAAAATGACAATCAAAAGTTGTGCCATTATTAGATAACTTTATATTACTAGCGTATACATCAGCGTCTTTATTATCAATACCAATCCACACTATTTGACATTTGTTTTTAAGTTGATAACTAACTTGATATGGATCATCTAAATTAAGAATTCCAATTCCATCTATAGGTAAAGATTCAATTAATTCAAATTTGGTTTTTTGAATATTTTCTCTTGTCTTAAAACTATCTAAGTGTGCCGTTCCAATAATTGTTAAAATACCATACTTAGGATGCACTAAATCACATAGTTCTTTAATTTCTCCTTTTTTAAATGCTCCCATCTCAGCAATAAAAAAGTCAGCAAATTTATCTAGATAATTATTTATTGTTCTAATAAGACCATATGTTGTATTAAAATTCTTAGGGGTTGGAAAGGCATCATAAGAAACATTTAAAATATCACTTAAAATATTTTTACTACTTGTTTTACCGTAACTACCAGTTATTCCTATAACATCTAATTTCATTTGTTTTAATTTTTTCTTAGCCATCCTTCTATAATGGTAGAAAACTTGTTTTTCTACTGGTGTATTAATAATTACTGCTAAAAAAACAATAAAATAATTTAAATATATAAGACCACCTAAAGCAAAATAATAGATACCAAGCATAGATGCATTATAACAAAAATAAAAAATTATCATTGGTATTAAATAAATAATAGTTATTGTTGTCATAAGTCTTTTAACACGAGCTGTAATTACTAAAGGCTTTTTCTGTTGCTCTTTTTTATAATTATTTTTAAATACAATTCCTAAAATAATATAAAATAATAAAAATATTATCATTACTATTGCATCTTTAATAAATAAAGTAAGTAATGGAAAAATAAAGAATAATATATCTAAACTGAAAAAAACTTTTGTTATATTATTCATAATCCATTTTAAATAGCGATGATCGTCATCATACCAGTTTTGTTGTAACATTTGTAAAGCTTTTTTATTTTTAATGAAAATAAAATAAAAGCTACAAATACTTGTTAATAAAAATAAATGATTCATTTTACTCCTCCTATAAAACTTCTAATTACATTAATTGTTTTACTTAAATCTTCTAAATAAGCATAATGTGTTAATTCAGGATATTCAATGACTGCTGCATCTGCTATTAAAGATTCAAGTTCATAAGCTCTTTTTAAAGGCACAGCTTCATCCCTTGTTCCCCAACAAATAATAGTTGGACTTGTTATTTTCTTCACATCATCAGTTATATCCAGATTAACAGTTTCAACTAATATTTTACGCATTTTATCACTAGCATTTCGATAGTCAGTTGAACCTATGTGTTTTTTAGCAAATGATTCAAATTTTTTTAGCCCTGGTACTGTTTTTAAAGTTTTTAGGATTTTAACTTTATATGACATTTTTTCTATTTCTTTACAATAAGGGCTTCCAAAAAGTATTAATTTTTTAGTTTCATATTTACTTGCATAAACAAGAGCGATTTTGCCACCAAATGAATGACCTAAAAGAATTGGCTTTTCTATATTTAATTTTCTTACTAAACTATTTAAACATTTCGCATAATCATAAACACTCCAAGTTGTTTTAGGTTCTTCACTTTGACCATAACCTGGCAAATCAATAAGCAAAACTCTAACTTCTTTTTTTAATTTTTCTGCAATTGGTTGCATCATTTGTATATTCTGACCCCAGCCATGAAGTAAAACTAAAGTCTCATCACCATTACCATAATACTCATAATTAACATTTTGATCAAGAAGTTTCATCTGCATTCTTATCACCTTAGCTAATTATAACATTTTTTTGATTATTTTTAAATAATTTTATTTAATTAACACATGATTTTTACTACTATTTACAAATTTTTATTTTTCTAACCATAATTGATAAAATTATAGTAGTGAACAAAATACAATTAAAGTCCCTATATTTAAATTTTTTCTACTTTATAGAGTTCAACAGTTATAAACATATTATTAAACTACTTTTAAAACCGCTTTTTATTACCTCATTAACTATATTAACATGATTAGTATAGTTTAACACTAGTATTACAATCACAATGAACAGGCCTACCTATGTAAATCATTTCCTCTTCATAAAAAACATCCATTACTATTATGTCCTAATTTTCTCTATTCTATTCTTAGGGTATTATTATTGTACTTTATTTAATTTCTTTATTCAACACCAAAGTATAATAGTAATGAACTTTTTTTATGAATCAGCGATTAATCTACATTGATATACCCCCCCCCTGTATTGACAGTTTGCAAACATAATGCCATTTTTGTTATTTGTTTTCATATAATCAGTTACTCCTTATTTTTTTATAACCATTTGCTATTTATAGTTTATCATAAATAGTATGTTTTAGCAAATAAAAAGACACAATAGTGCCTTATCACTCTAATTGTCAATCAAAAAAAGATATTTTCCAATATTCATAATATTAAGTTGTAACATTATATAAATAATTGCTCAAACAATTGGATAATTATGCTTCAAGCCATACGTTATTTATCTTTATATGTGGATATTGATCATATGAAAACCCACTATATGATTGTGAAGCAAGAACCAAAATACCATTAAAACCTT
>CAOJZR010000078.1 GCA_948466105.1 uncultured Bacillota bacterium
AAGTTGTTCTATTGTAAATAATAAAATGACATCAACGATTATAGCTAAAGAAAATATTGATGTTAACATAGAACATGGAAGTAATAATCGGGATATATTTAGTACCTACTTTGACAATTTAGATAATAATACCCCCGTTTGTAAAGTAGGAGATACGATAGTTACAAAAACTGATGATATACCAGAGAAAGTAGGAATAGGGGAAACAATTACTGTCACATGTTTATCAGTTACAGGAAGTGATAGTATAGATTTAAATATT
Source organism: uncultured Bacillota bacterium (assembly GCA_948466105.1). Lineage (GTDB taxonomy): Bacteria > Bacillota_I > Bacilli_A > RF39 > UBA660 > CAOJZR01. The sequence goes on from CAOJZR010000078.1 coordinate 263, forward strand.
GCTAATAAATTATATTTATATAAAGATGGAATAGAATTTGTTCCTTTTGAAATAATTGATGAATGGGAAACACCAAGCAATCGCTATTATACCTCAAATTTTATAAAGAAGGATAAATACATGGAGGGAATAATGAGCTGCGGCGAAAGTAATTTCATCACTAAGGAAAAACAGAATTATAACAAATATAATTATATTAAATCTACAATAACACTTGTCTCACAAGATGCAAAATTAGGGGATTATTCTGCTAATCTTATTTTATCATCTAAAAATGGGAAATATCGTTTCGATAATAGTTTTAATGATCATTCAGATTATTTATATAGCAATATTATAGATATTAATCGTGGTAATAAAAATGATTATGTAGCTAATGGTCTTAAAAATTATGAGCAAAGCATTGATATAAAAAATAAATCAGGTTCTGGTTATATAGCTATAGGATTGTGGGCTAATCCCAATGGGTCATCAGATAAAACAACCACTTTAGCCGTTATACGAGTTAGAGAAATATACTTTTCTAAATGATGATAAAGAAATGTTCCTTTAAAATAAAAAATATTTATATTGGTTAAGAGGTAAAGATTACCTATTTGAAAAAAATTAATATAATAAAAAAATTAGGAAGTGGTTTAAACAAAATCTACACGAAATAAAAAGCGTGTAGATTTTAATATATAAAAAATCTGTATAATGAAGATATAAAAAGCTAATAACTGTTATAAAACTTGTTTTCATAATAGTTTATAAATTGTAGATAATCAACTAACAGGACTAAATAATAAGATTTTTTTTAATATTCAAAAATTTATTCTTTTTTCTGCTTTATTTATATAAGATTTTATATTTTAATCTATAGTTTTCTTCCACCTTAAATAAATGCTATTTGACAATATATCGAACATTTGTTATAATATAGTAAGAGGTGTATGATGTATGATTAAAGAAGAAGTGTTTATGAAGGAATTATCCTATATAAAAGATGATCATTATCGTAGTAGTGCAATTAGTTTAATAAAGATATTACCTGACTATTTTTTTAAAGTGGCTGCTAGTTCAACAGGAAAGTATCATCCTACTTTTGCATTGGGTGATAGCGGTCTTGTTAGACATACTAAAGTAGCAGTTAGAATAGCCAATGAAATTCTATCAAATCCATGTCTTACTAGTTTTACGCCACGAGAAAAAGACTTGATTTTAATTGCTCTTTTAGTTCATGATGGTTGTAAATTAGGTCTTCCTGAATCAAAATATACTGTCTTTGATCATCCATTAGTAATTTCTGATTTAATAAGAAAATATCAAAATTTAATTGAATTAAACGATTTGGATACCGATTTTGTTTGTAAATGTGTTGAAACACATATGGGACCTTGGACAAAAGATTATAACGGTATTGAAATTTTGACTCCACCAATTACTAGACATCAAAAATTTGTTCATTTATGTGACTATTTAGCTAGTAAAAAATTTCTTGATATTAAATTTAAAGATAATGATATAAGTGAATAAAATTATTAAATTGCAATAAACTATATCAGGTGATGATATGTACGTAATTGCACATAGAGCTAAAGATAAAAATAAGATTGAAAATAGTAATGAAGCTATTTTAAGCAGCCTAACAAAAAAATATATAGATGGAATTGAGATTGATATTAGAATCACTAAAGACAATGTTTGGGTAATAAATCATGGACCTATCGTGTTAAATAAAAATTATGATTTAAAAATTGTAGAAAAAACTAACTATAAAAATATAAAAAAAATAATAGTTGATAGAACTATTATCACTTTGCCTATTTTAGAAGATGTTTTAAAACAAATAAATACTAAAAAAATTATAATGATTGAGATAAAAACAGATACCAAAAATTATAAGAAAATTATAAAAAGTTTATCTAATGTTTTAGATAAATTTTTGTATTTAAATCTGTATCTTTGTAGTTTTAATTATGAACTTATTAAAGAATTAAAAAATAGTTATCATAAATTTAAGTTAGGCTTGAATATTGGTTATCAAATAAATGTTAAATCATTTTATAACCATTTTGATTTTAATGTTGTTCAAACTTTGTATATAAATAAAATTAACAAAAGTGCTTGTAATTTTATTTATAATGTAAATAGTATAAAAAAGTTAGAAGAATTAAAAAAAATAGTTAATAATATTAATATTATTACTGATAAACCTTATCTTGATTATCATAATTATTTATAATATAATGAATGAGAAAGTAGGATGAAAAATGGAATATCTAATGATTGGTTTATTAGTTGTAATAGTAGCTATGAATATAATAATTATTTTGAAAAATGGTGATAAAACTAATATTATAGAAAAACTATCTAAAACAGAAACAACTTTTATTAAAGAATTGAATGCTTTTAAGGATCAATTAACGAGAAATTTAAATGATGATTTTGTTAATTTAAATGATAGAATTGAACACAAACTACATCTTATGAATGATCGTGTAAATAATAGAATTGATGAAAATTTTGAAAAAACTAATAAAACTTTTACATCAGTTTTAGAACGTCTTTCTAAAATTGATGAAGCTCAGAAAAAAATAGATAGTTTATCTAATGACATTGTTTCTTTACAAAGTGTTCTTACAGATAAGAAAGCACGAGGAATTTTTGGAGAAATTAATTTAAATCATATTCTAGCCAATGTTTTTGGTGAAAATAATAGTAAAATATATAAACTACAATATACTTTTACTAATGGTGCGATTGCAGATTCTGTTCTTTTTGCACCAGAGCCTCTTGGGGTTATTGCTATTGATTCTAAATTTCCTTTAGAACACTATCAAATAATGGTTGATAAAAATAATGAACAACTAGTTAGAGAACAAGCAGAAAAAGCTTTTAAAATGGATGTAAAAAAACACATTGATGCTATTGCAAGTAAATATATAATACCAGGTGAAACAACAGATCAGGCAATTATGTTTTTACCAGCTGAAGCAATATTCGCTGAAATTAATGCATATCATCAAGATATTATTGATTATGCATATAAAAAGCGGATATGGTTAACATCACCTACTACTTTAATAAGTACTTTAACAACAATTCAAATAATTATTAAAAATATTGAAAGAGATAAATATGCTTTAGTTATTCATAATGAATTAAAACTTTTGGATGCTGAATTTATTAGATATAAAGACCGTTGGGATAAATTATATCGAAGTATTGAAACTGTAAGCAGGGATGTTAAGGATATTCACACAACAACAGATAAAATTACAAAAAGATTTAATTCTATTAATCAAGTAGAAATGGAGAATATAGTACATGAAGAAATTCAATAAAATACTTATTTTGTTATTTAGTTTAGGAATTATTTTGTATGTTATATTTAATTATCAAAATTTAACATTAGGACAAGTTATACAAGCTTTATTATCCATTGTTATTTTTTTAGTACCATATATTTTAAAAAGATTATTCAAATTTGAACTATCAGATGTTAGTATATTTATATACCTATTATTTACTTTTCAAGGGTATGTTTTAGGTAATATAGCTAGTCTTTATAAGAAAACAACTTTTTTTGATACTTATATGCATTTTATTACAGGTATAGTAGGTGCATTAATTGCTTTAGTGGTATTAATTAAATTAAAAAAATACAACAAAAAAGATATTGTTTTTAATGTTATTTTCATAATTACTATGGTTTTAGCTATTTCTGCTTTTTGGGAAATGATTGAGTTTACTATGGATAATCTATTTTCAATGAACACACAAAGAGTAGAGACTGGTGTTAATGATACAATGAAAGATATAATCGCTGCTTTTTTAGGCTCTATTTTATTTAATATGTGGTATATATATGAAGTAGTTAGTAATAATGAACTTCTTATTTCTAAGTACATTTTGAAAGAACAAAGTGTATTTGAAAAAATTTAAAGTATTTTTAAATATAATATAGACAAAGTATATCTTTTTTTGATTTTTATGATAGAATATTAATAGTAAACAATAAATTAAAGATAAGGAGTTGTGGGTTTTATGAAAATGAAGAGTAAAAAAAATAATATGTTTGCTAATGGTCAATACTGGGGGGGGGTATACAGTTCTAGTATAGCTTTTACATTGATAGAACTACTAGCAGTAATAGTAATACTGGCCATAATCGCATTAATTGCAGTACCAATTACATTAAATATAATAGATAAAGCAAGAAGAAATAGTTTTAAAAGTAGTTTAATGAATATGTTTAGAGCGGCTGAACTATATGAAGCTGAAAATAATTTTAAAGATATAGATAATGAAGGTGTAG
>CAOJZR010000079.1 GCA_948466105.1 uncultured Bacillota bacterium
CAGCTCAAACCTTTACTGCTCCAGTAACAGGAACTTATAAAATTGAACTGTGGGGTTCTACTGGTGGATATGGAAACTATGGCAATATCCAAGCTTATGTCGCTGGTAATATTGATTTAGAAAAGGGAACTATTCTTTATGTTTATACTGGTGGTTTCTGCTCATCTGAACATAATGCTAATTGTACATCATTTAATGGTGGGGGTACTTCTGGTTATGGTGTAGGTGGTGGAGCCACAGATATACGATTGGTAAGTGGCAATTGGAATGATACTACATCTCTTAATTCAAGAATAATGGTAGCAGGCGGCAGTGGTACCACAAGTTGGATGACTAGTGATTCCTCAAGCATGATTGGTGGAGGATTATCTATTTCTGGTGTTGGAGGAACAGCTGATCAAACTCAAGGGCATGGCTTTGGCATAGGCTGTAGTGGTGCTAGTGGCAATCAAGGAGCAGGAGGAGGAGGCTATTATGGAGGACGATGTGGTGTAAATGATACAACAACTGGGAGAACTGGAGCAACTGGTGGTTCATCATATATTTCAGGGCATACAGGATGTGTAGCTATAACTTCTGCTTCTAATAGAAGCCCGAAAAATGGTTGCAAAACAGGTACAACTGATAACAATTGTAGTGTTCATTATAGTGGATATAAATTCACTAATACTGTTATGATAGATGGTGATAATTATAGCTGGACAAACGTTAGGGGGAGTAAAGTAGCAAGACCTAATCCAGCAGAAGGTGTAAAGCTATCTACAGGAGTTGCGCAGATTTCCTTAATAAATAAAAAAGCATGAAATAAAAATCTATAGATAAAAAAATCTTTCCACAGTAAAAGAAATGGAAAGATTTTTTGTTAAGATAATTTACCATAATATGCTTTTATTCTCAAAAGTAATAAATTATTAGTAAAAAAATATAAAATATTGAAAATATGTCTGAAAATAAAGTGTTTTAATCAAAAATTTATTTTTTTAAACAGTAACTAATATATTCAAAAAAACATTGCTTATAAAACAATGTTTAATTATATAGTTCTAATTTTAATTGTTCAATATTTTCATTCATAAGTGAAAGATAATCTTTTTTACTGCTTTCTTCATTATTTGTTAGATTAGAAAGCGTATGTAATGTTAAAACTTGAATATTTGTTTGACTTTGAATGTTTTTAATAGTATCATTTAACTCTTCATTTTGTTTTGCAAATATATAACTTATTTCACCATTATTAATAAGTGTTAAAATATCATTTACTTTTTTATCAGTTAAACTATTATTTTCTTCTAAAGAATAAACTTCTAGTCCATATTTATCTAAAAAATTAAATAGATCACTAGCTACAAGAATTTTATTATTATTTGCTTTACTAGCAATGAGTTGCATTTTGGCATCTAAATTAGAAATTTCAATACGCAATTTTTCATATTTTTCTTCAATATCAGTTTTTAAATAATGATTATTAATATATTCATTAAGCCCGTTTTTAATATTATTGGCCATCATTAGAAAGTTAGAAGGATCAAGCCATAATTCATCTTCTCCATATAAATACTCCATAGATTGAGTGCTATTAATAATCATTAACTTTTTATTATGTTTAAACATAGGTGCTACATATTCTTTTTCACTAGATAGACCATTAAAGACAAATAAAGAACCCTTACTATAGTCAATGATTTGTTTATCAGTTAGGGTGTATTTACTAGGAACAACACCATTAGGATAAATACTATATATATTAGCATGATCAGAATATAAATAATTAGTTATATAGGTAATTGGATAAGAAGTTGTATAAATGTTAATTCCTTCCATAGTATCTCTTTTAATACATCCTGATGAACACAGAATAGTAAATGTTAAAAACATTAAAATAATAACTTTTTTCATATCTGCCTCCTTAGATATCATAGTACTAATTATACTAAAAATATTTGTAAAAGTAAAATCGCACTTTACATTTTCTTTAACACACTAAATTGTATAATAAAATAAAATATGCTATAATAAAATAGGTGATTATATGCGATTAAAAAATGTAAAAAATGCAAAAGAAAAAATACAATCTTCACCATATATCATAGAAAACCCTTTAAACTATAATGGGAAATATAAACAACTATTTAAGAATCAAAATCCTATTCATATCGAAATAGGGATGGGTAAAGGAAAATTCATAATTGACATGGCTAAGGCTAATCCACAGATAAATTTTATTGGAATTGAAAAATTTGACAGTGTAATAGTAAGAGCGCTAGAAAAACTAGAAAATATCCAACTACCTAATTTAAGACTTATTAGAATAGATGCTAATTGTATAGATGAAATCTTTAGTAAGGAAATTGATACCATATATCTTAATTTCAGTGATCCATGGCCTAAGAAACGTCATGAACATCGTCGCCTTACTAGTGATATTTTCTTAAATAAATATGAAACTGTTTTTGCTAAAGAAAAAAAGATTGTTATGAAAACAGATAATCGTAAACTTTTTGAATTTTCTTTAGTTAAATTCACTAATAATGGTTATAAAATAAATGATGTATCATTAAATTTAAACGAAGATGTAATACTAGATGACTTAAAAAATATTAAAACTGAATATGAAGATAAATTTTTGTTAAAAGGTTATAATATATATATGGTGAGTGTTAATAAATAGTCTAAAAAGACTATTAATTTAAATAAATATTTGATATACTTTATAGTAAGCAGGTGAGTTATGAGAAAAAAAGCTTTACTACTTATTTTGTTGTTTATGATGACAGGGTGTAGTGTTGTAAGAATAAATACTAAAAGCATAGATAATATTACTGATGTTATTTTATCTAAAGATAATACTTTATATAATCAAGTTGGTAAAGGTTATAAATATTATTTACCTAAAGGAGTATCATATATAGATAGTGTAGGTTTAAATGATCGTTTATATTCAAATGGAACTTATTATTATCTTTATATGGATGTAGTGGGTTTTTATTACACAACCAATCATACTTCTACTAAGGAAAATGCTTATTATTTTAAAGAGCTTGATATTAATAATAAAAAAGGCTATTTAAAAATAACACAACAAGAAAAAAAGTATTATATAGAGTTTTTCTATAACTATGCCAAAATAGAGGCCTTAGTAACTAAAAATCAAATTAATGATGTTGTTTTAAATGCATCATATATATTATCCACAGTTAAATTTAATAATAATGTAATAAAACTTATGCTTGATGATGATTTTTTGATTAATAAAGAAGAAAAATATGATTTATTTGAGTCAAAACAAGAAAATAATAATTTCTTAAAATATGAAATAGAAGAATAGGGAGCTGAAATTATGAAACTTATAGATAAATTAAAAAATATGTTTACAGAAGAAATTGAAGAAGAAGAAATAAAAAAAGAAGTGATGAAAGTAGAAATACCTGCTCCAGCAGTAAAAAAAGAGGAGAAAAAAGCAGAAGTAAAACGTGAAAATCGTATTGAAAATAAGCTAGAAATAGAAAAAAAAGAAGAAAAATTTGTTTTTCCTGTTTATTTTGATGATAAAGATTTTGATGATTTAGAAAAAAAAGAAGAAATAAAATTACCTAAAAAAGAAAATAAAATTGATAGTATTAGTGAAAAAATAAGTAGTAATTATAAAGGTGGTAAAAAAGATTTAAAAAAAGAAGAAATAAAAACGGAGAAAAAGACATTTAAACCAACACCAATTATTTCACCAATATATGGGATTTTAGATAAAAATTATACTAAAGATGATGTTGTTGTTAATAATAAAGAAGTTATAAATTACTATAAAGAGTCAGAAAATGTTACAATTGATGATGTACGTGCTAAAGCTTATGGTAGTTTAGAAGATGAACTAGAAAATACACTTTTTGGTGAAACTTCTGTTTTATTTGGTGAAGATATGGGAACTTCATCAAATGATGAAGAAAAAGATATTTTTGCGGATTTAGAGGGCGAAGACCCTGTTGGAGAAAATGGTTTTGACAATAGTATTAATGATATAATAAGTAAATATGATGCTCCTATTGGTAAGGAAGAAGTAGAGAATGATTATCCAAAACGTAAAAAGAGTTATGATGATTTGAATAAGAATGATTTTATTGATAATAATATAAATGATGAAAATAATGAAATTGATGATGATTTATTTAACTTGATTGATTCAATGTATGAAAAGGAAGATGAATAATGATAAATATTAATGAGTTTTTTTCTATAGTTCTTAATATATCATTGATAGTTTTAGTACTTTTTTCAATTATTTTAGTGTATAAACTTATTAAAACTTTAATAAAATTAGATAAGGTAGTAGATGATGTTAATCTTAAAGTAAATAAATTAAATGGATTATTTGATATTGTTGACACAGCAACTGATACATTATCTTCTATAAGTGAAAAAATGGTTTCATTAGTTTCAACAGGTGTATTAGGATTTGTAAATAGATTTAAAAGAAAGGGTGATAAAAATGAGTAATAATATTTTTAGTAATGATTCAACAAATAAGACAGT
>CAOJZR010000080.1 GCA_948466105.1 uncultured Bacillota bacterium
TTGGAGTATGCGCTATAATGCTTATGTAGCCTGTGGAAATGGAGATATTGGAAATGGTGTTTGGACTGGAATTCGTCCTGTTATAACAATAGAAAAAATAAAAATATAGATAAAATCTCAAAGCGTTACCTTTGGGATTTTCATTTATAACAAAAATATGCAATAAATGTAAATGAAAAAAAATAAAAAATACTTTCTATTTAAATAAAAAATTGTTATAATATTAAAGTAAGAGTAGGTGTAAATAATGAGCAAAACAAAAATAATCGCAACTGTAGGTCCTGTAAGTCAGGAAGAAACCGTTTTAGAAGATTTAATTGTAAGTGGGCTTGATGTTATAAGAATAAATCTAAGCTATAGTAATCATGATTTTTGTGAAGAAATAATAAAAAAGGTCAATAAATTAAATAAAGAATTAAATAAAAATGTGTCTATTATGTTTGATTTAGAAGGCCCGTTAGTACGTTGTCATAAGATTCAAAATAATGAAGCTTTTTTAAAAAAAGACGATAAAATACGCATTTATATGAATGAAGTATTAGGTGATAGTACTAAATTTAGCGTTAATTATCCTAAATTAATAAATGATGTTAAAATTGGCACCATTTTAAAAATTAATGATGGTCGTGTTATTTTAGAAGTATTAGAAATAGGTGGAGATTATCTATTATGCAAAGTTGTAACTGAAGGAAAAATTGTTAGTAATAAAATTGTTAATGTTGTTGATACTGTTTTAAATAGACCATTTTTAAGTCAAAAAGATAAAGAAGACATTATTTTTGCTAATAAAATGAATATTGATTTTTTAGCTCTATCATATGTTAGAAATGTTGATGATGTTTTAGAAGTAAATGATTTGTTGATTGAACTAGGCAATGACCATTTAGGAATAATTTCTAAAATCGAAAATGAGAGTGCCATTACCGATATTGATAATATTATTACTTCAAGTGATGGTATTATGATTTCAAGAGGCGATTTAAGTGTTGAAATTCCTATGGAAAAAGTGCCAAGTGTTCAAAAAAATATAATTCGCAAATGTCATGTTATGGGGAAAGCTAGTATTGTAGCAACTGAACTTATTTCATCAATGGAAAATAACGCAAGACCAACAAGAGCAGAAGTGTCTGATCTTGCTAATGCTGTTTTAGATGGAACTGACGCCATTATGTTATCAGGAGAAACTACAATCGGTAAGTATCCTGTTGAAACACTACAGGTAACAGAAAAAATCATTGGTCAAGCTGAAGAAGATATCAATTATTTAGAAATGCTCGAAATCGCAATGAAAACAGAAAAACAAGATACAACAGGTACTATAGCTTATAGTGTTACAGAAAGTGCCAATAGACTAAAGTGTAAAGCCATTATTGCACCAACTATAAGTGGTTACACAGCGCGAAAAATGAGTCGTTTTAGACCAACTTGTCCAATTATAGCCGTTAGTCCAAATGAAGAAACAGTAAAAAGTTTAACAATATATTTTGGCGTTGAGGCAGTTTTGATAGATGAGTTAAATACATTAGATAAAATTATTGATAAAGCACGAAATATCGTTAAAAGCAGAATTGATATTGAACCACAAGACCGCATCATTATAACTGGAGGATATCCATTTAAAGAAGTAAAACATACTAATTTTATGAAAATAGAAGAATTATAAAAAAAGAATAAAATGAGGGTGATATTATGTATGATTTAGGAGAACAATTTAAAATTGATTATGAATTAGCTAAAACAAATCCTAAAAGTATAATAAAAGGTAATAAATACCGTATTACAATCCTAACAGAAAGTTTAATTCGTTTTGAGTATAGTCAAACAGGGATATTTGAAGATCGACCAACTGAGTTAGTTCGATATCGTAATCTAGCTGTTCCACATTTTGAGTTAAAAGATGATAAAAAAGCTTTAACAATCACAACAAGTTATTTTAAAATTCGTTATATTAAAGAAAAACCTTTTTATGGTGGAAAACTAAATCCAACTGCCAATTTAAAGGTTAATGTCAATAAAACTGAGAAATTTTGGTATTATGGACATCCAGAAGTTCGAAACTATGGAGCCCCTTTTATGGTGGAAAACAATAAACTTAAATTTAAAAAAGGGCTTTATTCTCTTGATGGTTTTGTTTGCATTGACGATTCTAAATCACCTATTTTATTAGAAAATGGTACCTTTGAAGAAAGAAATCAAAAACAAATTGATGTTTATGTTTTTGTTTATAACAAAGAGTTTTCTACATGTTTGAAAGATTATTATAGTATTACTGGTTATCCTGCTTTAATTCCACGTTATGCTTTAGGTAATTGGTGGAGTAAAAATGATATATATGATGATAAAAGTTTACAAAAATTAATCATTGATTTTGAAAAAAATCAAATCCCCTTATCGGTTATTTTATTAGATCGAAAATGGCATATAAATAGTTATCAAAAAAAAGAAGATTTAAAAACAGGTTTTACATTTAATCCAAACTATTTTCCTAATCCTGCTGTAACTGTTAAATATATGCATTCTAAAGGAATAAGATGTGGGGTTAATATAAATCCAGAAGAAGGATTATATCCTATTGATGAATACTATGATGAAGCACGGAAATATTTAAGAGCTGATAAAAACGGTGTTATTCCTTTTAATATTTTAGATCCTAAATTTATTGATGTTTATTTTAAACTTTATATTCACCCACTAGATGCATTAGGTGTTGATTTTTACTTTATTGACTATTGTAATAGAAAAGATTTACAAGAACTTTCTTTTTTAAAACACTATCATTTTTTAGATGCTAAACGTAGTATTAGGAAAAGAGCTTTAATTACGGGTTATAATACAAGTGTCGCTTCACATCGCTATCCTATTCTTTACTCAGGAAAGTCAGTTGTTAGTTGGGAGAGTTTAAAACAAATTCCCTACTATAATTCTAATGCTTCTAATATTGGTGTTAGTTTTTGGGCCCATGATATAGGTGGCTATTATAAAGGAATAGAAGACAATGAATTATACATCCGTTTTGTACAGTTAGGCATTTTTAGTCCGATTTTTAAATTTGGCGCGGATAGTGGTAAATACTATAAAAGAGAGCCATGGCGCTGGGGAATAAAAACATATAGTATTGTTAAAGATTATTTAAATTTAAGACAAAAATTGATTCCATATCTTTATAGTGAAGCTTATAAATATCATAAGTTTGGTACCCCAATTGTACAACCTATATACTATACAGTACCATATATATATGATGATGTTATCTATAAAAATGAGTATTACTTTGGTAGCGAATTTTTTGTTGCGCCAATTGTCAATAAAAAGGACTATGTTATGAATCGAGCTATTCATAAGTTTTATATGCCTGAGGGTATGTGGTATGATTTTGTAACTGGTAAAAAATTCCCAGGTGATAAATATTATGTATCATTCTTTAAAGAAGAAGATTATCCAGTTTTTGTTAAAGCTGGTGCCATTATCCCCCTTGGATATAACGATAATCTAAATGATACTAATCCACCTAAGAATATGGAAATAAATATTTTTCCAGGTAAAAGTAATACTTATACTTTATATGAGGATGATGGTATTAGTAATTTGTATGACATGGGTTATTATCTTACTTCATCAATAGAATATAACTATATGCCTAATAATTTTACTGTTATTATAAGAGCCTTAGATGGTAAAAGTAGTATTGTTCCTGATGAACGTAATTATAAGATTGTTTTTAGAAATACTAAAATGGCTGATGAAGTAATTGTTTATCAAAATAGAAATCGTTTGCCATCTATTTCCTATGTTGATGGTCCTAATTTTGTGGTTGAAGTTAAAAATGTTAAAACTGTAAGTCAGCTTACAGTTAATTGTAAAGGTAAAGATATTGAAATTGATGCTGTTCGTCTTATTAATAATGATATTGAGGATATTTTAAGTGATCTTCAAATTAAAACAGAAATTAAGGAAAAAGTTGATGCAATTCTTTTTTCTAAAAAGACGATTAAAGAAAAAAGAATTGCTATTAGAAAACTTAATAAATATGGTCTTGAACGTAAGTTTATTACTTTATTTTTAAAACTATTAGAATATATTGACCAAATCTAAAAAAGGTGATATTATAATTACGTTTTAAGGAGGAAATTTATATGTTAAAAGGCGAATTAGTTAAAGAGCGTTTTGCTATCTTTGCCGAAGAAAATATAGCTAGACTAAAAGATAATTTTGGTAAAATAACAGCTGATATTGAATTAAAAGAAAAGCATGGGATAATTATGGCAGATGAATTAAAAAAAGCAACTTTAGCGAGCGGACTTTTTGATGAAAGTTATGGAGAATCGGCTAGTGTTGATGGAGCTTTGCATGATGTTGGTCGTTTTGAGGCTTATATGCTTGCTGGTAATTTAAAAGATAGTGATTTAAAAGATAAAACTGGTTATAATGATCATGGGGCTTTAGGAAAAATATTACTATTAGCTGATAATAA